>JBARBX010000601.1:0-6840 GCA_049793535.1 Steroidobacteraceae bacterium
TCGACGTCGATCGTGGGCTTTGCAACCTTCGACGGCGCCGGCGCCGGCATAGGCGCGGGCCCGGATGTTTCTGCGCTCGAGGCGTTCCTGAACTCAGAGTCGGCGCCGCTGGTGTTCACTCTCGGCAGCCTCATCGTCAACAGTCCAGGGCGCTTCTACGCGCACGGCGCGCGCGCGGCGCTGGCCATGGGGAGGCGCGCGGTGCTGTTGGTGGGTGAGCGCGCCGGCAACGAAATGGCGCACTTGAGCTGCAAGGAGATTTTTGTCGCTGCCTACGCGCCGCATTCGACCTTGTTTCCGCGCGCCGCCGCGATCGTGCATCACGGTGGAATCGGCACGCTTGCGCAAGCGCTGCGCTCGGGGCGCCCGCAGCTGATCGTGCCGCATTTCGCCGACCAGCCCGACAACGCCGCCCGGACCCGGCGTCTGGGAGTCGCGCGTATTTTGCCGCCGCGGCGCTATTCGGCCACGTCGGTGCGCCGCGATCTGGCGCGCCTGCTCGGCAACGGCCGCTATGTCGAGCGGGCGAGGCGGATCGGCGAATCTCTCATGGGCGAGGACGGCGCCGCGCGCGCCGCGCGCATTTTGCTCGACACGCTCGAAGCGTCCCCCGAGCGCTTCAGGTCGCGGCCCTTCAATGGCACCCAGCCCAACGAGCGCCGGCCGCGCCAGCGCAGGAAGGGCCGGTTCCTCTGACGGCGGGACTTGGCGTATTGCTCGCACTGAAGCATAGACTTTGACACCGCCATTGCTCAAGATTGTACAGTCATTGGCGCGACGTAGAAAACCTGGCTTTAGGAGTCTCGATGAAATTACTGAATTGCGCGGCGGCAGCGGTTCTTGCACTGAGTATCGGCGCGCCGGTGCGCAGCGCGCCCGCGGGTACGCCGACTTGGACCGAGGGGGTGAATTACTTTTCCATCGTGCCGGCGCGTCCGACATCGCTGCCGGCGGGCAAGGTCGAGGTCACCGAAGTGTTTTCCTACGCCTGCCCGGCCTGCAATTTGTTCGTGCCCACCATCCACAAGCTGAAGGCCGCCCTGCCGCCCAACGCCGTGCTCGACTACCTGCCGGCGGCGTTCAACACGGCCGAAGACTGGCCCATGTTTCAGCTCGCCTACTTGACCGCGCAAACTCTGGGTGTCGCGGATCAGACCCATGACGCCATGTTCAATGCCGTCTGGCAGAGCGGCGAGCTGGCCGTCATCGATCCTGCGACCCGCGGCATCAAGAGCCGGGCTCCGACCATCGAGGATGCCGCCCAGTTCTACAAGGCCAAGGCGGGAGTGCCCGTCGAGAAGTTCCTCGAGACCGCGAAGGGCTTTACCGTGGACTTCAAGGTGCGGGCGGCGGAGGAGACCATCCAGCGGTATCGCGTCGATCGCACGCCGACCATCGTCGTGAACGGCAAGTATCGAGTGACCACGGATTCCGCGGGCGGACCCGACCAGGTCGTCGAACTGGTGAAGTGGCTGGTGGCAAAGGAAAGCAAGTAACGCACGGGCCGCGGCGAACTCGTGAACAAATTCATGCGTTACTACCCGCGGCTGTCGATAGCCGCGGTCGCCGGCTGCGGACTCTACTTCCTGTTGCCGGCGCACTGGTCCGCCTTGAGCCGCGTATTGGTGTGCTGGAATTGCGGTTGCATGGTGTTTTTCTGCTTGATCTTCTACTGGATGATGCACCTGACCGCCGAGCAGATTTGTTCCAGGTACATCGAGGAGGACGAGTCAGCGCCGCTCATTTTGGCCCTGGTCACCACGGCCGCACTGCTCAGCCTGGTTGCCATCGTCGAGCCGCTGGCGAACATCAGGCAGACCACGGGCTCCGAGCGCATGGGGCACTTCGCGCTCGCCGCGCTCACCTTGGTGAACTCATGGATCCTGGTGCCGACCATGTTCACCACGCACTACGCCGACCTTTATTACAGCGCGAAGGAGACGGACCGCCCGCTGCATTTTCCCGGAACCTCCCTGCCGGTGTTCTGGGACTTCGCGTACTTCTCCTTTACCATCGCCGCGGCCTGCCAGACCGCGGATGTCTCCACCCAGAATGCCGCCGTGCGCAGGTCCGTGATCTTGCACACGGTGATTTCATTCCTATTCAATGCCTCGATTCTGGGCTTTGCGATCAACGTGACCGCGGGTCTCATCGGCGGAAATTGAAGAGTACCGGCTCTTTGAATCAGCGGGCCGGTGACTTGACCACATCGCCGCCCTTCATCACGAAGGCCACGGATTGCAGGCGTGTCACGTCGGCGAGCGGATCTCCCGCAACGGCGATGAGATCGCCGTAGCGCCCGACCGCGATGGCGCCCACATCACCGGCGCGGCCCAGTGCTTCGGAGGCGTTCACCGTGGCGGCTTGAATGGCTTGCATGGGCGTCATTCCCCACTTGACCATGGTGGCGAACTGGCGTGCATTGGTGCCGTGGGGATATACGCCCGCATCCGTTCCGAACACCATCTTCACCCCGGCCTTCACGGCCGCTTGAAAGGTCTGGCGCTGTTTCAAGCCGATCGTGCGTTCCTTGGCCAGGGACTCCTTGAACATTCCATTCTTCTCCCCCTCGGCCAGAATGTAGTCATCGTTGTAGATGTCCATCGAGAACCAGGTGCCGTGCTGCTTGGCAAGCGCAAAGGCCTCTTCGTCGGCAAGGCTGGCATGCTCGATGGTGTCGACGCCGGCGCGTATGGCATCCTTGATTCCGGAGGTGCCATGGGCGTGCACCGCGACCTTCAAGCCCAACATGTGGGCTTCGTCCACCAACGCCTTCATTTCAGCGAGATCGTATTGCTGGCCGCCGACCGTGTCGGTCTTGGAGAACACGCCGCCGGTGCCGCAGAACTTGATGACCTCGGCGCCATACTTGCGCAGTTTGCGCACCGTGGCGCGGATTTCCTCGGGCCCGTTGGCGACCTGCGGGCTTGGCACCGAAATCGACGGCGGGAACTCCGTGGAATCGCAGTGGCCGCCGGTGGCGCCGATGGCGTAGGTCGCCGGCACGATGCGCGGACCCGGCACGAACCCCTCTTCGATGCCCTGTTTGATGGCCACGTCGTCGTAATTGGCCGACCCTACGTTGCGGATGGTGGTGAAGCCCGCCTCGAGGGTCTTCTTGGCGTTGGCCACGCCGACGACGGTCCAGAAATTATCCGTGAATTCCAGGCCTCGATAGCCGTTGTAGCGCGGATCGACCGTGATGTGAGTGTGCATGTCGATCAACCCCGGTAGCAGAGTCATGCCCGGCAAATCGACGCGGCGTGCACCCTCCGGCACTGCGGAGCCCTGATTGCCGACGGCGGTTATGCGGCCGTCGACCACGGTGATTTGCGGATGATCGACGGCGCGGCCGGCAATCACGTCGATCATCCGGTCCGCGGTAACCACGACGGTGTCGGCGTGCGCCGTGGCGGCGATGCCGCAGCCTGAGAAAACGCCGGCGATGCCGGCGACGGCGGCCGCCAGGCGGCGCGCGAGAATCAGGGAGACGCAGGGTTGCTTCGTGTGCATCACGGATCCTTCTTGTTGATCGGCCGTCAAATTATCACAACTCAGGTGCCGTAGGAGAGGCCGCCGCAGGTGCCGCCGGTTCGACCGGCGGCATCAGGTCGTCCAGGCGCGGCGGGGCGGTGGCGCTTACGTGGGCGAACGCGACGATGTGTTCCATGATGTGTTGGACGTAGGAGCGGGTCTCCGCATACGGAATGTTTTCGACCCAGACGTCGGCATCCATGGGGTTGGCCGGCAGCCAGCGCGCGGTCGCCGCCGAACCGGCATTGTAGGCCGCCAGGCTCAAGGCGAGCTGGCCCGAGTGGCGGTCGAGCAGCTCCCGCAAGTAAGCCGCGCCAAGCGGTATGGCCACGGAAGGGTCGAATAGGGCGTCCTTGTGCAGATGCGGCAGGTGCCAGCGGCGCGCGACGGCTGCGGCGGTGGCGGGCAACATTTGCATGAGCCCGCGCGCATCCGCGCGCGACACGGCGTCTTCGCGAAACAGGCTTTCCTGGCGCATCACCGCCCATATCCAGTCGTCGGGAATGCCCGCAAGCGTGGCCGCCTCGGCGACCACGTCGGGATACGGGCGCGGATACCGCAGAGCAACGTCATCCCATTCGCCCGCCTGCGCGAGAGTACCGATGGACTGCGCGTACCACTCCCAGCGCGCGGCCAGATGCGCGGCTTGAACCTTGACGGCGGGCTCGGCGTCGCCCAATGCCGCCGACCATTCGGCGTTGGCTTCATCCGTCATGTCGCAGGCGAACAATTCGTGCGCGCGAATGACTCCCGGGTCGGAGGCGATCCTGGCCTGCGCCTTGGCGTCGTCCGGCGACGGACGCACATTCAAGTTGTAAGAGCGATGCAGGCGGTCCGCCGCGAGATAACCATAGTAGTCTCGAAGACCCGCGATTTCCTCGAACAGCGGTGCGGCGTCGTCGGTGCCTTTCGTGGCCGCCACTGCGCGGGCGCGCCAATAGCGCCAGCGAGGCTGCGTCGCCAGGCTGGCGGGCATGCGTTCGATGTCGGCGAGCACCCGATCGTAGTGCCCGGCCCAAAGCTCCGCACGAACACGCCATTCCTCGCTCGTATTGTCGAGGGAGTCCGCGGGCAACCCGTCGAATGCCGCGAGCGCGCGAGAATCGTGATCGTAGGCGGCACCGAGCGCCGCCGCCCGCTGTAGGCGGACTTGCAAGGGAGGGGTCAGTCCGGACCGCGACAGCAGCAAGGGCAGCAGATCCAAGGCATCCGGCGAATCGCCGCGCGCGAGTTTCTCAAACCCCGCCGCGATGGCCTCAGGCTCCACGCTGAATCCGGGATGAGCGGCAAGCACCGCGAGCGCCGACCTCGGCGACTCCAAGAGATCCGACCATTGCAGCAGGGCGACCGCTTCGGGGCCGGGCACGTCGAGCGCGAATTCGCGCGCCAGATGCGGATTGTCCGCCGCGAGCGCCGCCCGGGTTCGGGCCTCCGCGAGCGCGGGGGTCAACAGGTTTTGCCGCTTCAGCCATGCGAACGCCTGATCGCATTCGGGCGGCTGCTTCTGCGGCAGACTCCAGCGCTCGAGCACCGCGGCACCCAACCCTTCGGTATCGCCCGTGGCCAAACGACCTTCGAAGCGTTCGCAGATCAGAATCGGATCCGTGACGTCCGTGGATCGCGGCAGGAAGCGGTCCCAAAGTTGCCGCCGTGCAAGGCTCGCCAGCCACTCATGCTTCAAGGCCCGAGTTACCGGTTGACGCGAGCGGGCCTGTAAAAACGCTTCGATGGCCGTGTCCAGTGCGTCGGCCTTATCTGTTAGATCCCGCCGGTATCTCGCGGCAACCAGATAGTCGTGGATGGCGTAGGCCCCAAGCTCCGGGGAATCCGGCGTTTCCGGCAGGCGATCGCGAATGCGCCGCATGGCGACGACGAAGGCTTGCCGGGTGGTCTGCACATTTGCGGCGGCCGCCGCGACATGGGCGGGGGTCGCGGATTGCGTGCACAGCAGGAATAGCGCCAGAGCCGGCGCCGAATTTGATCGGAACGACATGATCACCATTATGGTTGAATACCCCTCACATGATGAAATCCAAAGTCGTCGCGATTCTCGAAACTCGCACCGGAGCGCATTTGGGGGAATTGATTGCGCGCCGTGGCGGGATTCCCCTGCTGGCGCCGGCGCTCGAAGAGGTGCCGGACGTTGAGCCTCGAGCCGTGGCGTCGCTGATCGAAGGGTGGCGGCTCGATCCCTTCAAGATCCTCATATTCCAAACCGGTGTGGGCACGCGCGCGTTATTTCAGGCAACCGACGCCGCGGGATTGACGGGTGAGTTGCTCCGGCACTTGAGATCGACGACGGTGGTGGTGCGTGGACCGAAACCCGTCGGAGAATTGAACGCACGCGAGGTGCGCATCGACCTGCGGGCCGCGACGCCGTTCACCACCGAGACCGTCTTGGCGGCGCTGTCGGGCGCTGACCTTGAAGATGCGCGGGTGCTGGTGCAGCGCTATGGTACGTCGAATCAGCCGCTGCGCGAATCTTTGGAGCGCCGTGGCGCGCGGGTTGAGGAAATTGCCACTTACCGTTGGGCGCTGCCCGCGGACACGCGGCCGCTCGATGAGCTCTTGGCGGCACTATCGCGCTCCCAAGTCGATGCCGTGGTATTCACCAGCGCGGTTCAAATTCACAATCTGTATGCGGTCGCCGAGAAATCGGGCCGGGCGCCGGGACTTGCGGGGCAGCTCAATCGTCTCATCGTCGCGTCGATCGGTCCGGTGTGCACGCGGGCGCTGCGGGAACATGGAGTTACTCCGTCATTCGAAGCCGATCCGCCGAAATTGGGACCGCTCCTCGCCGGGCTCGACGAGGCATTGTCGCTTCCCTAGCTCGTGCCGCCGACCGACGGCGAGTCGCTGGCGGGAAAGGACTCATCGAGCGCCTCATCCAGCAGTTCGTCCATGTGCTGCTTGTCGGGATGCTTGGCCATGTAGGACCTGGCGTACGAACAGGCTGGAATCACCGTCCAGCCCGCTGCACGCGCGGCGCTCAGGGCCGCGGCCATCAACTCCCCGGCGACGCCCCGGCCGCCGATCGGCGGCGGAACTTTGGTGTGCGTGATCGTCATGACTCCATCGGCGAGGGTGTAGTCGAGATGCGCGCGGTTGCCGTCCACGTCGGTGACGAATTGATGCCCATCCTGGTCATGCTTGATGATGATCATGTTCTTCCTTGCTCGGCGGGTGCTCTTGATGCGGAGGCGGTGGTTCGTGTGCCGGCCGAGATTGAGGCTCGCCGGGGCGCGACGGCGGGGCTCGCCGCGGTTCCGCCGCTGCGCGCGGCCCCACCGGTGCACGGGGCTCTGC
>JBARBX010000602.1:0-6462 GCA_049793535.1 Steroidobacteraceae bacterium
ACCATCGAGCGCACGTGGAAGTCCGGGGACACCGTGGAAGCCGCTGACGTGGTCGACACGGATATGCAGTATCTGTACAGCGATGGAGACTTCTTCCATTTCATGGCCCCCGAGACCTTCGAGCAGCTCACGGCCTCCAGGCAAGCGGTGGGCGAGGGCGCGCAGTGGCTGAAAGACGGCACCGTGTGCGTGGTCACCCTGTGGAACGGCGTGCCGTTGCAGGTGACCCCGCCTGCGCACATGGAACTCAAAGTGATCGAGACGGATCCCGGCGTTCGCGGCGATACCGCCACCGGCGGCTCCAAGCCCGCGAAGCTCGAGACCGGAGCCATGGTGCGGGTGCCGCTGTTCATCAACGAAGGCGAGATTTTGCGCATCGACACTCGCACGGGCGAGTACCTTTCCCGCGGCAAGAACTAGCCGCCAGGGGCAATACTCGGACAGATTGCTAAGCGTTGTCCATGGTGAACGCCATCGCGTCGGCGAGACGCGGCGCCGCCAACGCCATCGCCACCAGCCGGTCGAACCCCAAGGCGACGCCGGCGCAGTCCGGCAGTCCCGCCCCCAGTGCCGCCAGCAGGCGCTCATCCAGCGGCGGCTCAACCTGGCCGCGCGCGCGGCGGGATATCAGCTCATGGTTGAAACGCGCTCGCTGGGCGACCGCGTCGTTGAGTTCGTGAAAGCCGTTGGCCAGTTCCACACCGTCGATGTACAGCTCGAAGCGCGCCGCGACCGGCACGGGTCCCGGTTTCAATCGTGCGAGCGCGGCCTGCGAGACCGGGTAATCGCAGATGAAGCAGGGCCGTTCCAGCCCCAAGCGCGGGGCGACCACGAGACCCATCAGTAGGTCGAGCCTGGCGTCGCGGTCGAGGTCGGCGTCGCACACGATGCCGTGGCGTAGCGCCGCTGCGGACAGATCGGCCTCGCTCGCTGCGTGCGCATCGACTCCGGCGTGGAGCCGCAGCGCGGCCGAATAGCTCAATCGTTCCGCCGGCTCGAGCCGGCGATAGGGCGAGAGCAGGGAACCGATCAGCGCCTCGACTTCGCTCATCAACGCCGCATCGTCGAAGCCCAGACGGTACCACTCGATGAGGGTGAACTCGGGGTTGTGCCAGCGGCCGCGTTCGTCATCGCGGAATACTTTGCAGATTTGGTAGATATCGCCGCTGCCCGCCGCCAGAAGCCGCTTCATGGCGTATTCAGGCGAGCTGCATAGATAGACCGGCGCTTCGAGGCCGGCGATGCGCGTCGACAGCGATTCGATCTGCGGATCGCTCACGGCGGCGGCGCTCAAGATCGGCGTTTCCACTTCGAGCACGCCGCCCCGGGCGAAGAATTCGCGGGCGGCGGCGAGCATGGCGGCGCGGTGCCGCAGAGCCGCCATGCTCGCCGTCGGGCGCCAGCTCACCCGAGAATCCCGAGCGGCTGTCCCAGCCGCACTTCGCAGCCGGCGCGTACCTTAGGAAGCCAGCGCGCGCGATCACGCTCGAACAGCAAGATCACCGTCGATCCCATGTTGAAGCGGCCGAGCTCCGCGCCCTTCTCCAAGATCGTCGGCGGCCCGGGCAACCGGGTCACCACGCGCCGCGCGGCCGGCGTGATGTCGCCCGCCCAGACGGTGGCCATGCTACCCACATTGAGGGCGCCCACCAGCACCAAGGCAAACTGACCGTAAGGCGTATCGAACAGGGTCAAAACGCGCTCGTTGCGCGCGAACAATCCGGGCACACGCTGCGCCGTGATGGAGTTGACGCTGAACAGGCGGCCCGGTACGTACACGGTATCCTTCAGTTGACCGCGCAGCGGCATGTGCACGCGGTGATAGTTGAACGGTGCCAGATAGATCGTGGCGTAGGATCCTCCCTCGAATCGGCTCGCCCAGGGCTGCGCGGCGAGCAGTTCCGCGAGCCGGTAGTATCGGCCCTTGGCCTGCAGCAATCGATCTTCGTCGATGCCGCCGGCCTCGCTGATGCAGCCGTCGACCGGGGACGCGATGGCATCGTCGCCCCCCGCAATGGAGCGGGCGCCTGGTTTGAGCGCCCGCGTGAAGAATTCGTTGAAGCTGCCGTAGCGGTAAGGATCGGTCTCCGCCGCCTCGCTCATGTCGACGCGGTATAGACTGAGAAACCCGCGTATGGTCCAGTTCTTGAACCAGCGGGTACGGACCCGGGTCGCCGCCAGCACCAGCCTCGAGAGAGCATGCTGCGGCAGCAGGTACTGAATCCAGACGAACAGCCGGCCGCCGGCGCCGCCCGTGTCCGCGGTTCCGCCCGTATCTGCGGTTCCGCCCGCATCCTTCATGTGCGGCCGGCAGGCGCGCCGCGGGCGGCGACAATGCGCTCGAAATCGCCGCGCAAGGCATCGACGCCGAAAGGACCGGTCAGAATCGCCGTGAGCCGCGCGTCGGGGTTGAGGACCATGATTGCGCCGGAGTGATCGACCATGTAGTTCCCATCGGCGGCGGGCAGGATGCTCACGGCCACTCCGAGTCTCTTCGCGACGGCTTCGATGCTCGGCTGGTCGGCGGCCGTGAGACCGATGAAGTCGGGATCGAATTTCGGTACGTACTTCGCCAGTTGCGCGGGGGTGTCGCGTTTGGCATCGACCGATACAAAGATCACGTCGGGAAGCACCGCGGCCCGGTCCGCGCGCAGGCGCTTGCGCAGGGCGGCGAGCGTGGTGAGGGTCGTGGGGCAGAACTCCGGGCAGTTCGTATAACCAAAGAACAGCAAGGACCAGTGTCCGCGCAGATTCGGCACGCCAAAGGCCCTCCCGTGGCTGTCGATCAAGCTAAAATCCGGCAGTTCGCGGCTGGGCGAGATGATGGACCCCGTGGCGAGATCTACGGCCGGCGCGGCGTGGTGCCAGAGAATTTCGGCGGCGATGCCCGCGAGGCCAAGCACGCAGATGATTGCGAAGGACAGGAACTTGGTTCGAGTAGCCATGCGCCGATTATCCCACAGGGCCGTTGAAACCGTCGGCGCAGCCATCGACCGCTGCGAGCGCGCACTGCGCCGCGCGCGGGTGCACTTCGGTCACGGCACCGACAATGCGCGCGACGAGGCGGCCGAACTCGTGTTCTTCGCGGCGCGCCTGGCTCACGGCCTGGGTAGGAGCGCCTACGCCAAGCCGCTGACGGCGCGCCGCAGCGCGCGGATCGACGCCCTGCTCGAGCGCCGTATCGCCGAGCGCATGCCGCTGGCCTATCTCACGCATCGATCCTTCTTCGCCGGACTCGAGCTGTTCGTGGATGAACGGGTCCTGGTGCCGCGTTCGCCCATCGCCGAACTCATCCTGCAGCGCTTCCAGCCCTGGACGGACGCGCGCCGCGTACGCCGGATACTGGACGTCGGGACCGGTTCGGGAGCGATCGCATTGGCGTGCGCCGTGGCCTTCCCCGCGGCGCGGGTGGATGCCGTCGACATATCTCCGGCCGCACTGCAAGTGGCCCGTCGCAACCGGCGCCGGCTGAAATTGGAAAGACGGGTCAGGCTGCTGCAATCGGATCACTTCGACGCCGTGGAGGGCTGTCGTTACGATATCATCGTGAGCAATCCGCCCTATGTCGGGCGCGCTGAAATGCGATCCTTGCCGCGCGAGTATGAGCACGAGCCGAGATTGGGCCTTGCCTCGGGCGCCGACGGTCTGAATTCGGTGCGGGCGATTCTCGCCGCGGCGCGACGGCACCTGCGTCGCGACGGCATTCTGGCGGTGGAAGTGGGTAACACCGACGCGACGCTGCTGCGCGCCTATCCTCGGATGCCGTTCATCTGGCCGGAGATCGCGATGGGCGGCGGTGGCATATTCTTGTTGCGGGCGGAAGATCTGGAGTAAGGCGTGGCGGGCAACACATTCGGTCGCGTTTTCACCGTGACGAGCTTTGGCGAGAGCCATGGTCCGGCGCTCGGCTGCGTCGTGGACGGCTGTCCGCCGGGCCTGGAACTCTGCGAGGGGGATTTGCAAGCCGATGTCGAGCGCCGCCGTCCGGGAACGTCGCAGTACACCAGCCAGCGCCGCGAGCCCGATACGGTGCGCATCCTGTCCGGTGTATTCGAGGGTAAGACCACCGGCACGCCGATCGGCCTCATGGTCGCGAACGAAGATCAGCGCTCCCGCGACTACGAGAAGATCAAGGACCGATTTCGTCCCGGGCACGCCGACTACACCTACACGCAGAAATACGGCTTCCGCGATTATCGCGGCGGCGGACGCTCCTCGGCGCGCGAGACCGTCATGCGGGTGGCGGCGGGCGCCATCGCGCGCAAGTATCTGCGGGAACGGCTGCAGGTCGGGATATCCGGATATCTGGCTCAAATGGGACCTCTGGTGCTCCAGCCGGTGGATCCGGCCGCCGCCTACGACAATCCCTTTTTCTGTCCCGATCCCGGCCGCGTCCCGGAGCTCGAGGCTCTCATCTGGAGCCTGCGCGAGTCGGGTGACTCCATCGGCGCGCGCGTCACCGTCATTGCCAGGGGTGTCCCTCCGGGTTGGGGCGAGCCCGTGTTCGAGCGGCTCGACGCGGACCTGGCGAGCGCCATGATGGGGATCAACGCCGTGAAGGGTGTGGAGATCGGCGCCGGGTTCGGGTCGGTCCTGCAGCGCGGTTCCGAGCATCGCGACGAGCTCACCCCTCAGGGCTTCAAGAGCAATCATGCGGGCGGCGTACTCGGCGGCATATCCTCGGGCCAGGACATCGTGGTGAGCCTCGCGCTCAAGCCGACCTCGAGCATCACTCTGCCCGGCGAGACCATCGACATTCACGGCCGACCGGTGCAGGTCGTCACCACCGGCCGCCATGACCCCTGCGTAGGCTTCCGCGCCACACCGATCGCCGAAGCCATGCTGGCGCTGGTACTGATGGACCACTACCTGAGGTTCCGCGCCCAGTGCGGAGATGTGGTGCGCACGACTCCCGTCATCACCGACCGCACATGAGCGCTCTGAGCAAAATGTTGCGCGTCGCCGTGGTCGGCGTCTCGAGCCTGATCGGCGAGGCGGTGGTCGATGAGCTGCGCGTGCGAAAAATGCCGATCGGCGAGCTGCACGCGCTCGATGACGAGCGCAATGTCGGCCGGCCGGTGAGTGCCGAAGAAGGTGCGCAAAGCTCCGCCCTGCCGGTGAGCGACGTCGCCGGTTTCGATTTCTCGCGCGTGGACCTGGCTTTCTTTTGCGGTCGATCCGTGCTGTCGGAGCGCTACGCCGAAGCGGCCGCGGCGCATGCCTGGGTTGTCGACGGCTCGGCGGCGTTTCGCACGCGCGCCGACGTACCCTTGGTGGCCGCGGACGTGAATCCGCGCGCTCTGGATGCCGTGGGTGTGCGCGGGCTGATTGCATTGCCGGGAAGCGTCAGCGTGGCCCTCGCCACCGCGCTGGCGCCGCTGCATGCCGTGGCCGACCTAACGCGGGTCGATGTTGCGACCTATCAGGCGGTGTCGGGCAGCGGACGGTTCGGCGTGGATGAGCTTGCCGGGGAGACGGTGGCGATGTTGAGCGGCAAGCAGCCGAAGGGACGGGCATTCGGTCGGCAGATCGCCTTCAACGTCATTCCGCAGGTGGACGCATTGGACGTGGACGGCGTGTCGCGCGAGGAGCGGCGCCTGTCGGAGGAGTGCCGCCGGGTGCTCGATCTGCCGCGCCTCGCGGTCAACGCGACCGCGGTTCGGGTACCGGTATTCTTCGGCCACAGCCTGGCGGTACACGCGGCCTTTGCGACCCCCTTGAGTGCGGCGGACGCCGCGGGGGTGTTGCAGCGCGGCACCGGGATCAGCCTCATCGCGGCCGATTCGAGCAGCGAATATCCGACACCCGCCACATTGGCAATGGCGCCCGATAAGGTATATGTAGGCCGTTTACGGGCCGATTTGACCCGTGATAGCGCTCTAAATTTTTGGGTCGTTGCCGATAATGTTCGGAAATGTGCGGCACATAACGCAGTTTCAGTAGCCCATATTTTGGTAAATAGACCTCAGTAAGATATAGTTATTGGCTTATGTAAAAGGCAAGTGAGCATTCGATTCCAAGCTCCTATAGCACAATGAACTTTATCCGCTTGCCTGCCAGGTTTCTGGGAGAAAAAATGTTCGTGACGATGCCTCGCCTGCTGCTGATGGCGTGCCTGCTGTCTCCTTCCATTTTATGGCCGTCCCTGTCGTGGGCGCTCGGCCTCGGCGAGATCCATTTGAACTCGGCCCTCAACGAGCCGATGAGGGCTGAAATCGACCTGATTGCGGCCACCCCCGATGAGTTGACCGCCCTGCGAGCGGACCTTGCCAGCCGGGACGCATTCACCCGCTACGGCATCGATCGACCGCCGTTTCTGTCGACCATGACGTTCAAGGTGGGTAAGAGCAAGGACGGCCGCGAGGTGCTGTTGGTGCGATCCACCGATGCGATTCCCGAGCCCTTTGTGACCTTCTTGGTCGAGGTCAATTGGGCGCGCGGGCGTTTGATGCGCGAGTACAC
>JBARBX010000603.1:0-6476 GCA_049793535.1 Steroidobacteraceae bacterium
GGAACAACGTACTTTGCGATCAAGGTGGGAATTGAAGGCGCTGCGCCATTCTTTCTGGTGGGAACGCGCTTCGTGGTCGCCGGCGCACTATTGCTGGGCTGGCAGGCGATTCGCGGGCAGCCCATGCCCCTGGCGAGACAGTGGCGAGGGGCGGCGCTCATAGGATTTCTGCTGCTCGTGGTGGGAAACGGCGGTGTCGCGGTGGCGGAACACTGGGTTAGTTCCGGGGCGACCGTGGCTCTCATCAGCGTCATGCCGCTCGCCACGGCATTGTGGTCCGGCCTATTCGGCGAATGGCCGCGTCGCTTGGAGTGGGGTGCCATCGTCGTGGGCGGGATCGGGGCCGCCGTCATGCTGCTGGGACGGGACCTACAGGGCAGCCTCGTCGGCACGCTGGTGATCTTGCTGGGTACGACGTGCTGGTCCCTCGGCACGGTACTGTCCCGCCGCGTCGATATTCCTCATGGTCCGACCGGATTTGGCGCGGAGATGCTGACCGCCGGTGTGATGGCCCTCGGGGTGAGCCTCATCATGGGCGAGCATTGGGGTTTGCCGACGTCGCCGCGAGTGTGGTGGGCTTGGGTGTATCTCGTTCTCTTCGGCTCGGTGGTCGCGTTTTCCGCCTATCGCTTTGTGGTGGAGCGCGTCTCATCCACCCTGGCGTCCACCTACGCCTACGTCAATCCGCCGGTGGCGCTCTTCGTCGGTTGGTGGTTGGGGAACGAATCATTCTCGACGAATACGCTGGTGGGCTTGCCCATCGTACTCGCTGGAGTAGCTTTGCTCGCCTGGGTGCAGGCGCGGTCTCACGGGGTCGGCGCGTCGTTGCCGGCGGCGCGCCCATCGGCATGCCTCGCGGACGGGAACAGTAGTCTGTAGCTGTCCGCCGTGAGGGTCATTCAAGTGCTCGACAGGGCGAGAATGTCCGTATTCCAACCTTATTCAACGCGAATTTGTCCGCAAAATACCGAATACTCCCTCAGAACGCGTGGTCGAACGCCACCTCGCCCTGAACGGCCACTTGGTACGCGGAGACCTTGCGCTCGAAGAAGTTTGCGAGCTCTTGGACATCCTGCAGCTCCATGAAGGCGAACGGATTGCGGTCGCCGTACATGGGCGGCAGGCCCAGCATGGTCAATCGCTGGTCGGCCACATACTGCAGGTACTGGCGCATCTCGATCCGGGTCAAGCCGGCGACGCCCTGGGAGAGGACGTCGTCCGCAAATGACGCCTCGCATTCCACCGCCTCTTCGATCATGGTGCGCACCTCCGCCGCCCAGCGCGAATCGAACAGCTCGGGTTCCTCGCTGCGCACGGTGCGCAGCACTTCGTAGGCGAACGCCATGTGCGCGCTCTCGTCGCGGAACACCCAGTTGGTGCCCGAGGCCAGACCGGGCAGGAGGCCGCGGGAGCGGAGAAAATAGATGTAGGCAAATGCGCCGAAGAAGAACAGCCCCTCGATGCAACTGGCAAAGCAGGTCAGATTGAGCAGGAACCGGCGCTTGTCGTCGGCCGAATCGATGCGCTGCAATTCCAGCACCGAGTCGGTCCAGCGTTGGCAGAATTGCGCCTTGCGGCGGATGGAGGGAATGTTGTCGATGGCGGCGAAGGCCCGCGCACGCTGCTCCTGATCCGGCACGTAGTTGTCGAGCAGAGTCAGGTAGAACTGCACGTGCAGGGCTTCTTCGTAGAGCTGCCGCGACAGGTACATGCGCGCCTCGGGGGCATTGATGTGCTTGTACAGGCTCAACACCAGGTTGTTGGCGACTATGGAGTCGCCCGTGGCGAAGAAGGCCACGAGCCGTTCGATCAAATGCCGGTCCGCGGGGCTCATGCGCCGCTGCATATGGCCCAGGTCGATTTGAAAATCGATTTCCTCGACGCTCCAGGTGTTCTTGATCGCCGCCCGGTACATCTCGTAGAACTTCGGATAACGCATCGGGCGCATGGTCAGATTGAAACCCGGATCGAGCAGGCGCGTCATTGGCAGGCCTCGCAGGCGGCGGGATTCTCGAGCGAGCACGCCACGGCATCCGGTTCCGCGACCGTCGTCTTGGCGATGCGGGTGGCCGGTCGGGATCGCAAATAGTAGGTGGTCTTGAGCCCCTGTTTCCACGCGAACATGTACATGCTGGATAGCTGGCCGATGCCGGGATTGGCCATGAACAGATTCAAGGATTGGCTCTGATCGATGTAGGCGCCGCGCTCGGCCGCCATCTCGATCAGCGACTTCATCGGCAGCTCCCAGGCCGTGCGGTAGATCTGCCGCAGCTCGAGGGGCAGGGATTCCAATTGCTGGACGGATCCGTCGGCGAGCTTGATGGCGTCGCGTATTTCCGGTGTCCACTGTCCCAATTGCTTCAGCTCCTCGATCAGATAGGCGTTGATTTGCAGAAAATCGCCCGACAGGGTCTCTCGCTTGAAGAGGTTCGACACCTGCGGTTCGATGCATTCTTGACAGCCGGCAATGGAGGCGATCGTCGCGGTCGGCGCGATCGCGATCAGCAGGCTGTTGCGCAGGCCATGCGTCTTGATTTCACTTTTCAAGTCGCGCCAGCGGTCGGTATTTTGCGGCGCCGCTCCCCAGGAATCGAATTGCAGTTCGGCCGCCGCGGCGCGGGTCTGGGAAAAGCCGGGATGTGCGCCGTGCTCGCGCGCGAGCTCGCAGGACGTGCGCAGGGCATGGAAATACACTTCCTCGGAAATGCGCCGCGACAGCGCGCGCGCGGGCTCGCTGTCGAACGGCAGCCGCAGCTTGAAGAACACGTCCTGCAGTCCCATCAACCCCAGCCCGACGGGGCGCCAGCGCAGGTTGGACGATCGTGCCGTCGCACTGGGATAGAAATTCAAATCGATGACACGGTCCAATTGGCGCACGGCCACCTCGACGGTGTGCGCCAGCTTGTCGAAATCCAAGGCGCCGCCCGCCACGTGCTGCGCGAGGTTGATGGATCCCAGATTGCAGACGGCGGTTTCCCCATCGGCCGTCACCTCGAGGATCTCGGTGCACAGGTTGGACAGATGCACCACGGCGTGCGGTTGTGCAGTCTGATTGCATTTGCGGTTGGCTGCATCCTTGAAGGTCATCCAGCCGTTGCCGGTCTGCGCCAAGGTGCGCATCATCCGGCCGTACAGCTCCCGGGCGGGCAGGCACTTGCGCGCGAGGCCGCGCGCCTCGGCCTGGGCGTAGGCGTCTTCGAATGCGTCACCCCACAGGTCGGGCAGCTCCGGCACGTCTTTGGGATCGAACAGCGACCATGTGTCGCCGGCATCGACCCGCTTCATGAAGAGATCGGGCACCCAATTGGCGAGATTGAGGTGGTGCGTGCGCCGCGCGTCGTCGCCGGTGTTGTCGCGCAGTTCGAGAAACGCTTCGATGTCCGCGTGCCAGGTTTCCAGGTACACGCAGGCGGCCCCCTTGCGCTTGCCGCCTTGATTGACGGCCGCCACCGATGAATCCAAGGTCTTGAGCCAGGGTACGATGCCGTTCGACAAGCCATTGGTGGAACGAATCAGCGACCCTTCGGCGCGGACTCGATGCCAGGCGACGCCGATGCCGCCGGAGAATTTCGACAGCAGCGCGATGTCCTTGTACTTGTCGTAGACGCCACCGAGCGAATCGGGAGGCGAATCGAGCAGGAAGCAACTCGACAATTGTTCGTGCTGCGTGCCGGCGTTGAACAAGGTCGGGGAACTCGGCAGGTAGTCGAGCGAGGAGAAGAGGTCGTACAGATCGATGGCTTCGCGCACGCCGGTGCTCAAGGCCACCGCCACGCGCATCCAGAAGTACTGAGGTGTTTCGATGACGTGGCGCAGCGTCGGATGCTTGAGCGAATAGCGGTCGTACACGGTGCGCAATCCGAAATATTCGATCTTGCGCGTGCGCTCGGCATCGATGGCGTCGTTGAGCTTGCGGGCATGGGATTCGA
Source organism: Steroidobacteraceae bacterium (assembly GCA_049793535.1). Lineage (GTDB taxonomy): Bacteria > Pseudomonadota > Gammaproteobacteria > Steroidobacterales > Steroidobacteraceae > Bog-1198. The sequence goes on from JBARBX010000603.1 coordinate 3,930, forward strand.
CGAAGTGCAGAACCCGTTCGTTGATCAAGCCGGCGTCGAAGCCCGCGCGGATCGATTGCGAGAACGAATAGATTCCCTGGCCTTGCACCTCCTTGTCGATGAAGGCGGCGAGCAGCCGGGAAGCGAGCTTGGAGTACGCGGGATCGTCGACCATGAAGGACGAAGCCGTGCGAATCGACAGCTCATCCAGCGCACGCGTGGTTGCCCCGTCGAACAGGCCCGCGATGGTCTTGAGCGCGACGCGCATGGGATCCACATCGGGTATCCCCTCGCTGCAGCGGGTTACCGCGCGCACGATCTTGTTGACGTCGACGGGTTCGTGCGCGCCGGAGCGCTTGGTGACGCGCATGGGATTGCGTGCCGCGGGCGGCGAGCTCAGTTTGAACGAGGATTGGGCGAGGGGAGGCGAGGCGGAGGCGTGCAGGTTCATTTATGTCTTCCGGTTCAAAGCGGAACTCCGGCAGGGCGTTTGAACGGGTGCGACGCGCCACGAGCGTGCGCGCTCACTCCGGTCGCTCCTCCCACGAGAGCTCCAAAGCACCAGCGCCCCACGTGGGATGCCGATCGCGGCAGGTCTTCGGACTTCCAGGCGCGGGCCGCTCGGCCCATTCCTACTGCATGCCACTTCCCGACTCTCAGGGGAAACACCCCCGGAGGATCAGTGCCAAAGCATGGTTCGTTCCCAGTTACCGCTGCGGGGCAGCTCCGGATTCGCACCGGATTCCCTATTAACCTAGCAGATGTGCCAGGTACCGCGATGGCACACAAGATATTGTGTTTGGCTAGGTCCGTCAACCGCGATTGTCCTGGCGCGCGCCGCAGTTTAGGTACACTCACGGGAGAAACACCGTTGATTCGCAGGCGGGCTGTATATAATAACAGTATCTGGTCGCACGCGCAGTTGAGCTCTATGAACGGCCTGAACTCGTTTCATCCCGCGGTTGCCGCCTGGTTTGCGCGGACCTTCGATGCGCCGACGCCCGCGCAGCAGCGCGCGTGGCCGGCGCTCATGGAGGGGCGCGATGTGTTGGTGGCCGCCCCCACCGGTTCCGGCAAGACCTTCGCGGCCTTTCTTGCGGCAATCGACAGTCTGGTCAAGGAGGGTTTGCAGAGCGGGCTGCCGGATGAGACCCGCATCGTCTACGTCTCGCCGCTGAAGGCTCTGTCGAATGACATTCAGCGCAATCTCGACGCGCCGCTCGAAGGCATTCGCGAAGAACTCGCGGCCCTGAACCTGTCCGATGTGGCCATTCGCGCGGTGGTCCGCAGCGGCGACACATCGCAATCGGAGCGCGCCGGGATGCGGCGCAAGCCGCCGCACATCGTAGTGACCACACCCGAATCCCTGTACATCTTGCTGGGTTCGCAGTCGGGCCGGGCGATGCTGGCGACCTGCCGTACCGTGATCGTCGATGAGATTCACGCGATTGCCGGCAACAAGCGCGGTGCCCATCTGGCGCTTTCGCTCGAGCGATTGCAGGCGTTGGCGGGGCGCGCGCTGACGCGCATCGGCTTGTCCGCGACGCAAAGGCCGATCGAGGAAGTGGCGCGCTTTCTGACCCGTCGCGACTGCACCATCGTCGATGGCGGTCACGTTCGCGCGCGCGATCTGGCCTTGGAATTGCCGCCGGCGCCGCTCGAGGCAGTGATGTCGGGCGAGGTGTGGACCTTGGTCTACGACCGGCTGGCCGAGCTCGCCCGCGAGCACCGCACCACTCTGGTTTTCGTGAACACCCGCAGGCTGGCCGAGCGTGTGGCCCGGCACCTCTCCGAGCGGCTGGGCCTGGAGAATGTCGCCGCCCATCACGGCAGTCTTGCGAAGGAACGGCGCCTGGACGCGGAACAGCGGCTGAAGCGCGGTGAGTTGAAAGTGCTGGTGGCAACGGCATCGCTCGAGCTCGGCATCGACATCGGCGATGTGGATCTCGTATGTCAGATCGGCTCGACTCGATCCATCAACGCGTTGTTGCAGCGTGTGGGCCGTGCCGGCCACTCCGTGGGAGGCACCTCCAAGGGACGATTGTTTCCGTTGTCGCGCGACGAACTGGTGGAATGCGCGGCGCTGCTCGATGCGGTTCGCCGCGGTGAATTGGACCGCTTGACCGTTCCGGAGAATGCGCTCGACGTGCTTGCGCAGCAGATCACCGCCGAAGTGGCGGCGCGCGAGTGCCCTGAGGATGAATTGTTCGATCTGATGCGCGGCGCGTATCCCTACCGGGCCCTGCGGCGCGAAGACTTCGACGAATGCGTGCACATGCTGGCGGAGGGTTTCAGCACCCGCCGCGGGCGGCGCGCGGCGCTGCTGCATCACGATGCGGTCAACAAGATGCTGCGGCCACGCAAGGGCGCCCGGCTCACCGCGCTCACCTCGGGCGGCGCCATCCCGGACAACGCCGACTACCGGGTCATGCTGGAACCGGAAGGCCATCTGGTCGGCACAGTCAATGAAGACTTTGCGGTCGAGAGCCTGCAGGGCGATGTATTCCAGCTCGGCAATACCTCGTATCGAATAATGCGCGTGGAGCGGGGCACGGTGCGTGTCGAGGA
>JBARBX010000604.1:0-3446 GCA_049793535.1 Steroidobacteraceae bacterium
CCCAAGCCCCGGTCCGCGGCCGGCCTCATGGAAACTTTTCGCATCGAAGTGGGGTCGGTACATGGTATCAAGCCCGGCAATATCGTCGGCGCCATCGCCAACGAGGCGGGGATCGAGGGCGTGCACATCGGCCGGGTGGATATTCGGGAGGATCATAGTTACGTTGACCTGCCGGAAGGCATGCCGAAGCAGGTATTCAAGGAATTGCAAAAGGTGCGCGTCGTGGGCCGCGAGCTTCGCATCAGCCGGGTCGGCGAAAAGCCGCCCAAGCCGCCGCGGGATTCGACCGGGCGGCATGGCGAGCGCAAAATGTTGAGCCGTCGCAAGACGAGGAATTGACAATCGGGTTGACCTTAGCGAGGAGCGAGTCATGGGCAAGGGTATGGATCGAAAGAAAGAGGACAAGAAGAAACCGACCAAGACGCTGGAGGAAAAGCGCGCCGCGAAGCGGGAGAAAAAAGCCGCCAGAGGTTGAGTGCAGGAGCCTGTCCCAGACAGGCTCCCAGCGGCGCCGCTCCCCGTGGCCGTCAATCGACCCGCGAGCGGCGACCGCCTCTCAGGAATTCCTTGATATTGGCGGCCATCTCATCGACACAGCGCTGCCGGGCCTCCCGCGCCGCCCACGCCACGTGCGGCGTCAAGATCAGATTCGGAATGGCGGGATCGAGCAGCGGATCGTTCTCGAGCGGCGGCTCCTCGGGCAGCACATCGAGGCCGGCGCCGCCGAGACGCCGGGCTTTGAGCGCCTCGGCCAATGCGCGGCCATCCACCAGCGCGCCGCGCGCCGTGTTGATCAACAGGGCGTCGGGCTTCATCAGCTCGAGTTCGCGCGCGCCGATCAGACCGCGGGTCGATGAGTCGAGCGGGCAATGCAGGGAAACGATATCCGCCGTGGCGAGCAACCTCGGGAGTTCCACGCGGTCGGGATTCGGAGCCGCCCCGCGCCGGTTCGCGACGGCTACGCGCATCCCGAAGGCTTCGGCCATTCGTGCCGCGCCGCGGCCCAATTCACCCCAGCCGACCACACCGAAGAGGCGGCCGGAAAGTTCGCGGATGGGATGGGCGAGCACGGTCTGCGCCTCATTGCGGGTCCATGAGCCGTCGCGGGCCAGGCGCGAGTAGGCGGATACATGCTGGTTGAGGCTCAAGATCAGCGCCCAGACCTGTTGCACCACCGACGCGGTGCAGTAGCCGCGCACATTGCACACGGCTATCCCGAGCTGCCGCGCCGCGGCCACATCGATGTTGTTGGTACCGGTGCCGGCGACCGCGATCAAGCGCAGCCGGGGTGCGCCCGCGAGCAGTTCGCGCGACAACTCGACCTTGTTGGTCATCACGATCTCCGTGCCGTGAATGCGCTGCGGCGTGGCCGCGCCGTCCGAATCGCAGAGAAGCAGATCGTCGACGGCCGCGCGCAGGCTCGATACGTCGAGGTCGCCGGTCGACACGGTGTCGTAATCCAGAAATACCGCTTTCACGAGGGATCTGCCGGCATCACGGGTAGAATGCATCGCCATACATGAAAATTTCCGCAGTCAAATCCTTGGTGGCCGCCAATGTCTTGGTGTTCGTACTACAGAACCTGTCGAATGGCGCGCTGGACGATCTTTTCGCGCTGTGGCCGCTGCAACCCATCGAAGGCCGGTCGTATTTTCACCTTTGGCAGATCGTCAGCTACGCGTTTCTCCATAGTACCCACAACATTTCGCATCTGCTGTTCAACATGCTGGGATTGTGGATGTTCGGCGGCGAGGTCGAACGCTACGTCGGCCCGCGCCGGCTGCTTGCATGCTATTTCGCCTCGGTGGTCACCGCCGCGCTCAGCCAGCTTTTCATTCCCCTTCTGTTTGGAGCGCCGCCGGCCGCCACCATCGGCGCATCGGGCGGAGTCTTCGGCCTGCTTCTGGCCTACGCGTTCCTGTTTCCAAGGCGCAAGGTCATTCCGCTGATTCCGCCCATACCCATGCCGGCCTGGCTGTTCGCCACGCTATACGCGGCTATCGAGCTTTTCTTGGGAGTGACCGGGACTTTGTCGGGGATTGCGCATTTCGCCCACCTGGGCGGCATGGTGGGCAGCGCGCTCACGATCATGCAATGGCGCCGCGCTCCCGTGAACCGTTTCCGCTAGGGGTTGTCGATGAAATTTCATAAACTGAACATCACCGCGCTCGTGGCCGCGCTCGCGTTCGTGTGCGCCGCCGCGCCCGCCCAAGCGGAGTGGGTACGGCGCGTCACCGACGGCATCATGGGGACGCGAATCACCGTCGAATTGTGGTCCGACGACAAGGACAGGGCCGAGAGGGCGATCGACGCGCTGCTCGACGAGATGCGGCACATCGACGACTCGATGAGCACCTACAAGCCCACCAGCGAGGTCTCCCTGGTCAACGCCAAGGCGGCGGACGGCCCCATGCGGATCAGCAAGGAGCTGTTCGATCTGCTGGTCACGGCCAAGGAATATTCGGTCATCACCGACGGCGCCTTCGACATCACCTACGCCAGCGTCGGCTATATGTACGACTTCCGCAAACACATCCACCCGGATGAGGCGCAAATCGACAAGGCACTGCCTGCGGTCAACTATCGACATGTGCTGCTCGACCCCAAGAATCAGACCGTGCAGTTTTCGCAGCAGGGCGTGCGCATCGACCTCGGCGGCATCGCCAAGGGTTATTCGGTCGACCGAGGCATCGATGTATTGAAATCGTTCGGCGTCACCCGCGCCTATGTCTCCGCCGGCGGCGACAGCCGCATCATCGGCGATCGATTCGGCAAACCCTGGATGGTGGGGATTCGAGATCCGCGCAAGGGCGAGGGCGAGGTGATCACGCGGATTCCCCTGGTCGATGCGGCGATCTCGACCTCGGGCGATTACGAGCGGTTCTTCGAGGAAGACGGCGTGCGCTACCACCACATCATCGATCCGCACACGGGCCATTCCGCGAGCAAGGTGCGCAGCGCCACGGTCATCGGACCGTACGCAACTCGAACCGACGGCTTGTCCAAGACCGCATTCGTGCTCGGCCCCGAGAAGGCCATGGAGATTTACAATCGCCTCGACGATATCGACGCCATCATCGTCAAGCTCGACGGCACGGTGATTTATTCCAAGGGGATCGAGCCGGCCAAGACAGCCGCACCCGCCAAGTAGCGGAGCGCGTGCGGCTAGTTGAATTTCAGGCCGACGGCGAATCGCCGCGAACCGTGCCGTGCGCAATAGACCACTTCGGCAGTGGTTCGAAAGCTGACCAACGCGTCGCTGATAATCACCTGCTGGCCCGCCGGCCAACGGCGCCGCGTAATGATGCGGGCTCCGTGTTCGCTGAGGTTTTCGAAAATCACGGTCTCGCTGATCAACGGCTCCTCGGCCGCCTGGAGATTCGCCACGGTATTGGTGGCCATGCGGGGCTCGGTTCGCCCGACTTGCACGCGCTTACCCCCTCGAG
>JBARBX010000605.1:0-14215 GCA_049793535.1 Steroidobacteraceae bacterium
GCCCGGAACCAGTGATTCCGCATAGTGCAACGATGAGCACCGATTGAATCCAACACCCAGCAACAGTGTCTTGGAATCAAGGGTGTAGAGTTTCTCGAACGGAGTCCCCTTACCCTCACAAAAGTCCAAGGCATGATCCTGCGTGATCTCCCGGGCGAGTCGACCATTGGCACAGACCGATACCAGGGGATGGATGCTGCGCAACGTCCCGGGGAAAGTCCGGAAAGCCTCTGCTATTGCACCCATCGTCGTGGGGGTCGTCAGAGGATCAAACACCGGCAGGTGTTCGCGTATGGTGTCATGCCATTCGACTTTGACTCGATCGTCCTCCCAAAAGCTTGGGTCGGACAGTTGCGGCGATTCTGCCGGCATGACCAAGGTTCCCGGTATTCCAAGCACATCGACTAGAGCGCGAATGACCGTCACCGGCCCGCCGACGGTCCAGCCGATTTTGCCGAGAGACGAATGCACCATCGCTGTCATTCCCGGACCCAACCCGAGGTTGATCAATTCCCGCCGCAATGACTCGAAGGTATTTGGAAGAGGCATCAGACTGACCTGGCACGAATCCTGCTTTATTCTTGCATGTATCGCCCCGATTTTGACCCAGGGGAGGTAATCCGTCTCGGCGGCAAGCCACAACCGCTGCCGCGGCGGAAACGCGGCTGTATCTTGCCGCTGCACGGCAACGACCGACTGAAAGGAGGCCTCATGCGTTTACCCACTATGGACTACAGTGCGGCCGTCGCCGGCGCCGTAGCGTGGCTCGGAAATCGCTATCTTCTGGCAAGACCCGCCGGAAGATTGACACCCGGCGAGCGCCACAGTGCCGAGCTCGCGACCAGGCAGGCTGAACTGCATCGATCTCGTCGCTCGAACAATTACACGTGACTTCACTATCGGGGCGATTAGAATGTGCCGCTACTGCGCAACTGACAGCAAGGATCGGCACATGCGAAAGCTCGGATTACCCATAGCGATTGCGATCTGGATTGGCGCTGCCACGAGCGCATTCTCACAGCCCGCCGCGCCAACGGTCGATCCCGCGTGGAAGGCGTCGGAAGTTGTCAGTTTCATCGGACTGAAGCACGGCGACAAAGTTGCTGACATTGTGGCCGGCCGCCTTACCGCATCGCTCGCACAGGCAGTCGGACCTTCCGGAAAAGTCTACGCGGTTGAAACGGCCGAAGTCGTCAAGGCCCACCCCGACGCGTTGGCCCACATGAAAGCACTGGCGAGCCAGTCGCCGAATGTCATCGTCAGTGAGGACCCGGTCGCCTCGCCATTGCCGTCCGGCCTCGATGCCGTGTTCATTCGGCAGAATTACCATGATCTCTACAACCAGTTTATGGGTCCGGCGGACGTACCAGCATTCAATAAGGCAGTCTTTGCCGCCCTGAAGCCAGGCGGTGTCTATGTCGTCTTGGATCATACAGCGACAGCGGGATCGGGAATCGCCGCGACCGGGACGCTGCATCGTATCGATCCGGCAAGAGTCAAGTCGGATGCGCTGGCGGCCGGCTTCAAGCTGGATGGCGAGAGCTCCATTCTGGCGAACGCGGCCGACGATCACACCAAGAATGTGTTCGATCCGTCCATCCGCGGACACACCGACCAGTTTCTGTTTCGCTTCAAGAAGCCGCATTGACGGCAACCCGGAACCCGCGGGGCGCGACCGACACGATCACGCCACCGGCTCAAGGTAGGCACCTGCAGCGACTCATCCCCGGCGCCAAACTTGTGACCATCCCGCATGCGGGGCACGGGCCACAGTTCGAAGAGCCGGGATTGTTCGATGCGGCGCTGCGCAGTGCGCTCGGCCCGGCCGCCGCCGCCGCCCCATAGGGCGATACAACTCAGTCTATTTCAGCCACTTGCACGCCGTATTGTGAGCCGCGTCCCGCCGCTGGCGCTGCCAGAATTTGCCCGAATCCCTCCACAGGACTGCCCGAAGCGGCTCGCACACTAAAGCCTAGGTGGAATCGGGAGGGTAGCGGCATGTCTCCGGTAGAATTCGAGATCTGGCTCAATCACTTCGAATACCATGCTCAGCATCCGCGCTGCGTTCCGCACGGCCTTTCCGATCGTCTAACGCCCGATGAGCGGCGGCTCATTGCGAACTCCATTGCGACGTTTCAGCTCGGCGAACAGTCCGAGGGACGTTCGCTCCTGCGAGCCGCGCAACGCTTCGCGCATGGGCGCCGCACCCCCGCGCTCGCACGGATCGCTGAACTACTTATCGGCGAGGAGCGGCGCCATGCAGCTCTGCTGCGGGCGTTCCTGGAGGATCACCATATCGCGCGCAAGAGGACCGACTGGACCGATCGGGTGTTTCGTCTTGTGCGGCGACTCGCGGGTCTGGAGCTTTACCTGTACATACTCATCGGCGCAGAGCTGATCGGGATCGTGTACTACCGAGCACTCGAAACGGCCACAGATTGCCGGCGCCTGAAGGTGCTCTGCCGTGGCCTCGTGTCCGATGAACTCGCCCACGTCGGATTCGAATCGCAGATGCTACTCGCGCTGCGAGCGGGCCGGGCCGCTCCGCTGCAGGCTCTGATGCGCTTGGCTCATCGAGCATTCTTCGCGGGCACTGCCGGCGTCGTATGGTTGACGCACCGGTCGGTGTTGCGCCAGGGAGGATACGGCGCGCGGAGTTTCCTCCGCATCTGTCTATCTCAGTACGCCTTCCACTTGGAGGCGGTGACCGTGACGCTCGCACCCAGATCCGTACCCTGAAGCTGTACCATCCCGGGTCTGATGCGCAAACGCCGCCCGTACACATCCATGCAGTGTTCTCGGGAGGGCGTCCTATGTTGTCATGGCAGCGACCGTCGGCCGGTTCTTGACCGTGACCGGCTTCCCCAATAGAGGTCGCTTGCGTCATGCAGGTTAGGGTCGCGATTTGAGCCGGCCGCGTCACGTTTTCGGGAATGAGGTGTCTTTAGGTGAACTATGGAGAGCGGCGGCCAAACAGATAATCTCGGCGATCTCGTCCTAGCTGCCCGATCCGGCGACGTAGCGGCCTATGGCAAGCTCGTTCGGGCGACGCAGGCGATGTCGATGGCCGTCGCCCTGGATGTGCTGCGCGAACCTGCGGGTGCCGAAGACGCGGTTCAGGAAGCCTACCTGCGCGCCTACCGGAACCTGCGGAATTTGGAAGACGCCGCCGCCTTCCCCGGTTGGCTGCGCCGCGTGGTAATCACGGTTGCGCTCAACCTCCGGCGCGCCCACCGCGTGACCCTGCTCAGTCTGGACGATGTCCCGAATGTGCCCGTGCTTGACGAAACGGAGAGGCGTTGGTCCGACGCACAAAGGCACCGCCTGGCCGCGGCCCTGCTCCGGCTGAACGCCGAAGAACGTCGTATCTGCGATAGGCGGTACCACGGCGGTTGGTCGCTTGATCGCCTTGCGAAAGCGGCCGGCATACCTGAGGCCACGATGCGCAAGCGCCTGCAGCGCATCCGCGACAGGCTGCGCCAGTTCATCGAAACCGAGGAGATTGAAATGATGAAAGAGCACGGAGTGGACCCGGGAGCCAGCGCAACGCGGCTGCCCGACAAGATCGTCGAGCTGCTCGCCAGCCCACGATTGACCGATATACCCGAAAATCCGGTCGGCCGCATGCTCGGACAGCTTCGCGAGGTGTACCCAGAGTTCACCGAGCAGTCGTTGCCCGAAATCGTGGATGTCGCGGAAGCGCGGGAGATCACGAAGCAAGCGATCTACGTAAAGCCGTCCGAACTGCACCAGGTCGATGCAAACAAGATCTTGCGGTATGACCTGACGTTACCCCTGTTGCTCACTGTGCGTTATGAAGGGCGACCGATTCGAGCGTGGTCGTCTGGAAAGACCTACCGAGTGTGCCAGGCTGATGCCACGCATCTGGAAGCGTTTCATCAGTTCGAAATATTGTGGCTCGACGATCGTGAGAAGTTGGACCCGTGGCAACTGACGGGTCGCGTGCTGCAGTCGGTGGACCGCACGCTGCCGGGACGAGCGGTCAAGATCATGTCGGTTCACTATCCGATGTGCTCGCGTGCATGGGAACTTGGGGTCGACGAGAACGGAGAGTGGCTCGAGGTGCTTGCCTGGGGGGTGTTCACGGACCGGATCGTGAGCCAGCTTGGCGGCGATCCAACGCGGCACCTCGCCATGGGCGTCGGTTACGGCCTGGAACGTTTGGCCATGCTCCGGTACGGGATCGATGATATCCGCAAAATTGACGTTGCTCGCGTCGCGTAATCGAGTCACCCTTGCCCGGCCGCGCAAGTAATCCGGAGGACCTGGTTTGATGAGAGAGACAAGCGTGTCAATTGCGTCCACTTTCCCAACGTTGGCCGCCTTATTCGTGTTGTGCGCTAGTGCCGCAACAGCAGCGGACCTGCCAACTTCTCCGTGCGAGCTTCCCGGGGTCGCCGGACCCGTCCGGTGTGGTGTGCTCGACGTCCTTGAGGATCCGAATCAGCCCAACAGTCCTCGGTTGCCGATCCACTGGGCGGTGGTCCCCGCCACCTCCGGAAAGGCGCTCTCTGACCCAATCGTCGTTCTGATGGGCGGGCCGGGCGAGGATGCGATCAGCGCGGCCGCAGTTTACGCCGAGCAATTCGCTTCACTGCGCGCCAATCGTGACCTGCTGCTAGTCGATCAGCGCGGAACGGGCCGATCCGCAGCGCTGCATTGCCGTCTCTTTTCACCCGAGGAGGCCGCGGTGAGTCTGCGTGAGCTATTCCCTCTTGCAGCAGTTGAACGATGCGAACGACAGTTACATGCGCATGCAGACTTGACGCAGTACGGCTATCTGCGCTTTGCGGGCGATCTCGAACAGATTCGACGCGCCTTAGGCTACCGATCGCTCAATCTGTTCGCGGGCTCCTACGGAACGCGAGCTGCAGTCGTGTATCTGCGGGCCTATCCCCATAGCGTACGCACAGCGTATCTCGGCAGCGTGGTGCCCATTGATGTGGCGCAACCGCTGCCGATGGCAAGAACCGCGCAGCGCGCAATCGAAAGCCTATTCAGCGCCTGTGCTGCTGATTCCGCGTGTCATTCGGCATTTCCGAATTTGAGTCTCGAGTTTCGCGGCATCTTCGCGCGACTCGGCTCCGGTGTGAGCGTCTCGATTCCGGGAGGCACCGGCTCAGCGCCGCTGGAAAGCGGCCGCGTTGCTGAGTGGTTCCGTTCCAAGCTCTACCGACCAAAGAGTGCGGCAGCACTCCCGTGGTTAATCCATCAAGCATACTCCGGCAATTGGACTCCAATAGTGGAAGATCTGCTTTCCGGGGCTCAAGCGGCCGATGCAGAACTAAGCTGGGGTCTGTTCTTCGCCATCACCTGCGACGAGGATGTGCCCTTCCTGAATGAGAATGAGATCTTGGCCAAAACGCACGGTACATTTCTCGGGGATTACCGCGTAAGACAGCAACAGGCTGCCTGCAAGTCGTGGCCAAAGGCTGCGCTTCCCATCGGCTACCGCCATTCTGTTCGCTCATCGGTGCCAACCATGTTCGTCTCCGGAGACCTCGATGGCGCCACCCCACTTTGGTTCATGGAACACGCCGCCGCGGGCTTTGCCGAACGCATCGAAATTGTAGCTCGTGGTCAGGGACACACCGAGTGGAGCGATTGTATCGCGCAGCACTATGATCGGTTCGTCATCAGCGGGGCGGCGCATGAGCCGGGAGCTGCGTCTTGCGCACCCGTTTCCCGACCGCCATTCAAGACCGATTAGTCGCTCATGGATCATCACGCACCAAAGTGCTTGACCGCGCGGCCGCCCCCTACTGCTCGCTGACCTCCAACTGAGCCTTGGGCAATGCACCTGCCGTGCCTTGCTCCAGCAACGCCGCATAGTCGGGGAACACACGCCGACCCGCCTCGAGCAGGCCGTCGACCAATGAAGCCCGATTCGCCGCCTTCTGATCGGCGATGCGGTTGGCGAGCGTGCGAGCCAGCATCTGCTCGACGTTGGCAAAATCGCCGCCTTCCGACACTCTCAGCGCGTCAAGGTAACGCTTCTGCTCGGCAACGTTGAGCACGATGGCCGTACTCAGCCGATCGTACGCGTCCGCAATGGTCACGTAGCGCACTTCCTGATTCTTCAGCTCCGGCGAGGAGCCGAATTTCAGTCGACCCGCCGCCAAGGTTCGCAAAGCGGCATCCGTATGCCCGGCATGCATCTGAGTGCTCGCCAGCCGGCTGTAGCCATGAATAAGGGTGTTTGGCAGCTCGGCGGAGACGTAGACGCTTCCCGCCAACACCCGGCGCAGGGCGTTGGCGGTGGCATTCGCCGCGTCCATGTTACCCGCATCGGTCTGCGCAATGAGCCTTTGCTTGAGCACTTCAATACCGGTGCGCTGCTCCTGGTTCGCGGCTGTTTGAGCGATGGCGGATTGTTCAGCGGAGACTGCTGCTGACTCGCGCGCCAGATCGGGGGAATCAGGAGACAATTCGCGGCCCAGCGCCAAGAGCGAAGCAGCCTCCTCAAGATGCTTATTGGCGCGGGCGGAGGCCGCCGCCTTCGCGAAGGTGGCCCCAGCCGTGCCACGGGCCTCCACCAGTGCGGGATCGTCCGCCGGCATCGCCGCCACGAGACTTTGCAGAGTCCCGCGCAGCGATTCGGCCCAGGCGCGCGTCGGCTGCGGGGAGCCGACGAGCTTGGCGAGCTGCGAGCGTTCCGCCAGCGCATCGGGAGCGAAGGGCTTGGTGGTCCCAACGGCGGTGTCGCGCATCCGCCTCGCGACTTCGGCGATTCGCTCGCTGCCCAACAGTGAATCCGATGCTTGCCGGGCAAACAATTGCGCCTGCTCCGCGCCGGATTGTTCCTGAACCCGCGAGATCTGCGCGATAAAGCGGTCCTCCACATTGCGCAGCCCGGCATCGAGCTCCTGGGGCGAAGCCCCCAAGGCATCGAGCCGATCCAGCGATTCGGCCAACACGTTTAATTCATTTTCTCCAAGCACCGTGGCGCGCAGCGAGTCGGCAAACTGCCGTCGCACCGCGTCGATCTCGTCCTTCTGCGCGCCGCCGCCCGCTCGGCCGGAAGGCGTGGCGCCCAAGAGGAGCTGCTCGCCATCGATGCGCTTTTGCCAGATGACGCTCGGCTGCGCGGCGCGCGCATCTGCCAAGGCGCTGGTTGCCCGGACTCGATCCGCACCCGCACGCGCCCGCCGCGCCTCACGCAAGAATCCGTAGGCGAGCAGATCGCGTGCTTCGGCAAGCACATCGGGACTGGCGCCGCTGCGTTGCAAACTCGCGAGCAGATCCGGCGCGCCGCTCCCCGACCCCGCAGTCATGCGGCCGGTGAGCACCGCTCGGCGCAGACGTTCCAGCGTGTCGAGCTGTTGCGACTCCTGGGCTCGGGCCTTGTCGAGCACGTCGGCGCGGGCACGCGCCACGACATCCTCTGGCAACAACTCGCCGACATTCAAGAGCAGATCCCGCGCGCCGGCGATATCGCCGGCACTCAACAGCGTCCTTACGCGCTGGAGCGTTGCGGCTTGCAAGGCACCTTGCAGTTTTGCGACCGTGGCGTTGCCGGGCGACAGCGTATTCAATGTCGAGATATCATCGCGGTAGCGCAAGATCTGATCGAGAAAATCGGCGGCCGATGGATTGAGCGCCGTCAACCGCGCTTCAATCGCCGCCGCCCGCTGTTTATTTTGCGCGGCCTGCATTTGCGCATTGCCGCTGGCTTGGGTCTCGAGCAGCGGCGCACTGTTGGGCGCGAAGCTCAAACCGGACTCGACGAGCGCGGCGGCCAATTGGAAATTGCCGGCACCCTGCGCGGCCCGCGCCGCGGAGTCGAATGCCGACACCACGCGTGCATCCGTCAACGCCGCATTGTCCGGATCCGTGCGGCGCAGCTGTTGCAATGCGGCTACAAGACTGCCGGCGCCCTGTTCGGGAATCAACGTGCCCGTCGCCAGAGCCCGGTCGCGCGCTTGCAGCTCTTGGTGCAAGGCTTGTCGGGCGGCATTGTCCAGCGAATTGGATATTTCTCCCACGGCTTTGGAATCCGGCAGAAGATGCCGCAGGTCGTCCAGCGAACCTCTTGCCTTCACGAAATCGAATTGCGGAGGGGCGGCAACGGCGTCTATGGCGGCGCCGAAACGCTTGACGAGCGACTGGCGAACCGAATCGTCGTCGAGCACGCGAACCCGCAGCGCCGCCGGCGACTTCTCCAATTGCGACAAAGCCGCGCTGTACGTCCCGGCATCGGCGCTGATCAGCCGGGCGATGAGCGCGTCGGCCTGGCGGCCCGCCATCTGGCGCGGCAGGATGATGGCGGCAGCCACGGCGATCGCGGCGATGAGCGCCGCCGCCGAGGCCGCTATGGGCCACCAGCGCCGCCCGGACTTGCGATCGCAGAAGCGCGCCACAAATTCAGCGACGCTCGCCGTGCGTGATTCTCGCTCGAATGCCAGTGCACCGCGCAGCGCCTGCCACTGATCGCGCGAGAGCGAGCCGATGCGCGACGGCTGCAACCGGGCATCCCGCGCCTTGACGGCGTCGATGCGGTTGAATGGATGTTGCCCGGTGAGCAGCTCGTAGCTCACGCACCCGAGCGCGTAGAGATCGTCGCGCGGATCCGGCGTGCCGCCGGTCAGCATTTCGAGGCTGGCATAAGGCGGCGACAGCGCGCCCAATTGCGCCGCGTCGAACACCGTCTTATCGCCCGAGTTGGCCAACGATTGCGCGGCTCGGGCAACGCCGAAATCCAGTACCTTGATTTCCCCCGCGTCGGTCAGGAAGGCGTTGCTCGGCTTGAAGTCGGCGTGCACGATACCCTGCTCGTGCGCGTAACTGAGCGCCGCGCCCAGCGAACGCACGATGCCGAGCGCCTGGTCGCGCTCGAAACATCCGCCTTTCTGGCTCTTCAGCGATTGATCGAGCGAATTGCCGCTCAGTAATTCCATCACCATATAGACATTGCCGCCATCGCGGTCGAAGTCGTATACCTTGATGATGTTGGGATGCGCCAGTTTGCGCGCCTTGCGCGCTTCCCGCTGCAGCGACCGAACCGCGAGCGGGTGCCGCTTGAATTCGTCGTTCAGCAGTTTGATGGCCACGTACGGATTGCGCTCGCGCAGGGCGTCGGTGGCTTGGTCCAGCGCCTTGTAGACCACGCCCATGTCGCCGTGGCCGAGCTCTGACAAAAGCTCAAACCTTCGGCCCAACACCGAGCCCACGGATAGGGGTATCGCCGGCTCGGCCAATCTCTCCGGAGTGTCCCACGACGATCCGGTGCCCGTTCCGGTCGTCGTGGACGACGCGGCATCCGCCTTGGCATCGGGATCCGCGTAGATAGGCCCGGGTGTAATCACGGCCTCTTCCGCATGCGGCGAGATAGCCGGCGAGTCGGCGGCGGGGGGCGCCGGTGAGCGCGGAGACAGCCGCGTCCTGTCGTCGTCATTGGCCGCTATCGGGGCATTTATCACCGCCGCTGCCGGCGCGAGGGATTGGATCTCGCGGATGATGGCATCGCCCACTTCACGGGGTATGACCTGACCGCGTTGCAGGGCGCTGGTCAGTGCGGAATAGGCTGCCGCAAGGCGGGGCTCGCGTACTATTGCCTCGCGGATCATGGCGCGCAATTCCGCTTCCGTGAGTTTACCGGCAGCGTACGCCTCGAACCGTTGCCTGACCTCGATGGTATCCATGTGGCTTAAGTCTTCGCAGGTTCGCCGACGGCACTCGGGCCGTCGAAAATGATCAGCAAATCGACGCCGGGCCCGGGTGCCACGGCTTTTTCGACGGCGCCGCCGGCGTCGCTCGGCACGCCCGCATTCACCTTCAGGCCCAATGAGGCCAGCCACTCCATCAGCGATCGGGCGCGCTGCTGCGATAGGCCGAGCTGCCGCACATCCTCACTCAACTGCAGCGCCGGCGTGACGGTGACTGTCACACTGCCTATGCCGACCAGAATGCCGGCCGCCGTTCCCAGCCGATCGCGTGTTGCGGGCAGCAGCTCCGTCTTGCCCTTCACGAAGGCATCGCTTTGCACATGGGCGGTGAGGCTCGACTCGCTCGTGTCCAGGACCAGCCAGCGGCCCAGCAATTCGTTCGCGAGCTGCAGACGGTTGCCGGCGCTCGGCATGCGCTGCTGCGCAGACTTCACCTGAGCATTCGCCGCCGCAATCTCGGCCGTCTGCGCCGCCATCGCTTGTCTGGCCTTGTCCAATTGAACTTGCAATTCGGCGAGCTTGGTATCGCGCTCGCTGATCGCAAGTTTCATTCGCTCGGCATCGGCGCCGGCGCGCCGAGTTTCCGCGACCGCGCGCGCATCCTCCGCCGCTTGAATCGCCTCGCGGGCGATGGCCGGAACTTGCGCCCTGCCGCCGGAGGACTTCGCAACCTGCGCCGCTTCGGCGTTCTTCAGCGCGGTGCGGGCCACATCCAATGCCTTGGGCGCGAGCTCACCGGCACCCGCGGCCTCGGCGATGGTGATCGCGTAGCGGGCCATGGTCAGCTCCAAAGGTTCTCTCTTTTTCGGATCGACGGTGAGGGGCTTCAATCCCTTGTAGTCGGACCGCGCCGCCAGCGATGTTACGACCAGTTGGGTGCCTTGCACTTTGCCGGCGACATTCTGCAACACGATGTACTTGCTCGGCACGCTGACGGCGAAATGCGGCTCCGCGGTCACGATCAGAGCGAAGCTGGAAAAAGTCGTCGTGGCATTCACCTTGCCCTTGTCGCCATCCACATTGATGGCGCCGATGTTGTAGGCGCGTCCCTCGGGCGTCACCACCCACAGCACATAAACCGTGAAAGGACCGAACGAAGCGGGTTGCGGCAAGAGTTCGAAGCGCGCGGAGATTTCGGTGACCTCATCGCCGATATGCACCCTGGCGGTCCCTTCCGCGAGTTGCGACAGCGCGCTGCCGCGGAACTTCAAATCCGACGTGCTTCCGGGATTGTAGCTGAAGCCATCGACGCGGCTGGCGATGGCCTCGGATACGATGGCCACGCCTTGCTCGATCTGCTGAGCCTGAACGGCCGCCGAGACGCCGAGGGCGAACGAAATTGCCAGCGCTGCGCTGACTTGCAATCGACATCCCACCGACATCACCCCGTCCTGCGCGCGAACACCCGGCGCCGTGGATTTAACGCAGCTCCTGCGCTGCCGCACCGCCCGCCGAACGCGACGCAACCAAGATGGGCGGCGACGCATCGGAAAGCGGATTGTGCTTCGGCAACCGAATATCGGTGGTCTTTGCCGGCAGGCAATCCTTATGCTTGGCCGCCTCCTCATCGTCGCGCTGATCCGCCGGCAGGCACAAACCGACGATATTGAACAACGAGATGTTCGCATCGGGCGTCGATCCCAGAATACCGTTCACGCTGCTCGTGCCCTGCTGGCTGTTTGCGGCCACGTTGAGTGCGGAAGCGAGCGACTCCGCGGAGGTTTGCACTTCGCCGGCGCCGAGGTCAAACGTCGGAGCCGTTTCGTAATTCTTCACGAAATTAAGGTACGCCGGCGAGCCTATGTTGTACTCGGTCTGCGGCAGCGCCTTGCCGACCGAGAGGAACACGCCCGGCGTGACCGGCAATGCCGACAGTCCGTTGATCTTCAAATTCGCCGGCGCGATCTTCTGGCCGCTCGGTGTCAGCACGGCGAAATACAAATTGCCGGGAGTGGAATTCGCCGTCGTCAGGTTGTTGGTGATGATGCCGACAAAATTGCCCGGACCGCCCAAGTTCGGCGCGTTGAGGGTAACCGTGTTGCCCCGCATCGAAATGTCATTGCTGGTAAGCCCCACGCCCGTGGCGATGGCGTTGTACGCAAACGCCTGGGAAATGGTGCCGCCGGCGGTCAATGTGACATTGCCGGTGGCGGAGGTCAGCGCTGCATCGGCACCGTCAACGGTCATGTTGCCCTTGGCGGTCGCAATGACATTTCCCGCGAACGTCAGCGCCGACAGATGATCGAGGTCGCCGGTCGCCGCGTTCAGCGTGATGTCATTCTTTGCGACCGCATCGACCGTCGCGAATTGCGTCGCGTTCACGTCCACGAATCCGTTGGTTGCCGCCGCAACCACCGTCCCCCCCAGCACATTGGTCTGTGTGGACAGATCAATATTGGCGGCCGAGGTGAAGGTGCTGCCGCCCGTGGCTGTCAACAAACCGCTCTCGGTTATGCCGCCCGTCGTTGAGGTCGCAGCCAGGGTGCCTCCCACCATGGATGCACCGAGATTCAAGGCCCCTTCCTTGATTGCCGCATTGCCGCCACTCTGGGTGTTCAGCGACACGGCGCCCGTGAACGCATTGGTCTGCGTTCCTAAGTTGATGCTTTGATTCGCAGCCGATGTGGTGAAGGTCCCCGTAGAGGCGGAGATCGCGCCCGTCTCGGAAATCGACCCGGTGTCCGAGGTCAACGTGATGCTGCCCGGCACGGTGATTCCCGCCATGGTGATGGCATCGGCGTCCCGGAAGTTCAGATTGCCCGCGGCGCCGGTAAACACAAAGGTCACGTTGCCGAGTACGTTCGCTTGAGTGCCCAAGTTGATATTACCGGCCGAGGTGAAGACGCTCGAACTGGGATCCAATACCCCGCTTTCGGTGATGTCGCCGACCGTCGAAGTCGCTGTCAAGGCGCCCCCTACCGACGATGCGCCGAGGTTCAGGCTTTGCGACTTGATCGCCGCGGGGCCGGTCCCCAAGGTGTTGAGCGCGACCGCGCCGGTGAAGTCATTGGTCTGGGTTGCCAGGTTGATGCCCTGATTTGCAGTCAACGTGCTGAAAGTGCCGCCCACCGCGGCGAGCACACCGCTCTCGCCAATGCCGCCGGTCGCCGCGGTCCCCGTGAGAGCGCCGCCAACATTGGACGCACCGAAGGTCAGCGCGGCAGCGTCGATGGTGACATTGCCCGCGGCGCCGGTGGTGTTCAGAGAAACCGCACCATTGAACGTGTTCGCCGCACCCAAGGTGATGGTTTGATTCCCCGCCGAGGTGGTGAAGCTGCTGCCGCCGGCCGTGATCGCCCCGGTCTGGGTGATCGCCCCCGTCGTCGCTGTCCCCGTGAGCGTGCCGCCAATATGGGACGCACCGAAGTTCAGCGCCGCCGCGTCGACGGTCGCATTGCCAGCCGCCCCCGTGGTGTTCAGAGAAACCGCACCGCTGAACTTGTTCGCCGCACCCAAGGTGATGGTCTTATTGGCCGCCGAGGTGGTGAAAGTGCCCGCGGTGGCGGCAATGGCTCCGCCCTGCGCGATCGAACCCGTGTCCGACATCAGCGCAATGCTGCCGGGCACCGTTATCGCCGCCTGGTTGATGTTCCCGGTGTTTTGGAACCCCAGGTTGCCGCTGGTCCCGGTCAATGCGAATGCCGCGCCACCCAAATTGTTCGCCTGTGTCAACAGATTAATACTGCCCGCCGACGCAAAACTGCTCGTCGTCGCGGTCAACACGCCGCTTTCCGTAATGCCGCCCGTCCCCGTTGCCGTCAACGTTCCGCCGACATTGGAAGTGCCGAGATTCAGCGCGGCCGCGTCGATGGTGGCATTGCCCGTGGCGCCCGTGGTATTCAGAGATACCGCACCGCTGAACGTGTTCGCCGCGCCCAAGGTTATGGTTTCATCGGCCGTCGAGGTCGTGAAGCTACCCGTCGTCGCTGAGATGGCGCCAGCCTGCGTGATCGAACCGGTATCCGAAATCAGCGTGATGCTGCCGGGCACCATCGTCGCCGCCAGATTGATATTCCCGGTGTTTTGGAACCCTAGGTTGCCGCTGGTCCCGCTCAAAGCGAATGTCGCGCCAGGTAAATTGTTCGCCTGCGTCAACAGATTAATGCTGCCCGCCGACGCAAAACTGCTCGCCGGCGCCGTCAACACGCCGCTTTCCGTGATGCCGCTCGTCCCCATCGCCGTCAACGTACCGCCGACCGTGGAGGTGCCGAGGTTGAGTGCGGCAGCGTCGATGCTGGCGTTGCCCGTTGCGCCCGTGGTATTCAGAGAAACCGGGCCTGAAAAGGCATTGGCCGGGGTTGCCAACGCAATGGTCCCATTGGTGGTGTCGGTGGTGAAAGTCGCCGCGCCGGCAGCAATCGCACCCGTTTGCGCGATCCCGCCCGTCGTGGCTTCGGCCGTCAGCGCGCCGCCAACATTGGACGCACCGAGGTTCAGCGCCGCCGCGACAATGCTGGCGTTGCCCGCTGCGCCCTTGGTGTTCAGGGAAACCGGGCCTGAAAAGGCATTGGCCGGGGTTGCCAACGCAA
>JBARBX010000606.1:0-2997 GCA_049793535.1 Steroidobacteraceae bacterium
AGGCCGGCTCGGCCGAACGCTGTGCGGCGTCGCCCGCGGCAGGTGCGGTGTCCGCCACGGCAGGTGCGGCGTCGCCCGCGGTACGTGCGGTGTCGGCCGCCTTGAGCTTCACGCCGTCCTTGATCGCCGTGAACCCCTGAGCAGTCGTGTACTTCTCGCCGCTGCGGGTGGGCTTGTGCTGCGGCTGGATGGGGATGCCTTTGAACGCGGACATTGCGGCTATTCTACGCCAGCGGCCCGTCTCAGGGCTCATTCAAGGCCTGCAGCCGCTCCGGGGTGCCGATGTCTTCCCACGCGCCGGTGTACAGCTCGGCGGAGCAGCGGCGCGCAGCCATGGACCGCACCAGCAGGGGCTTTAAGGGAAATACCCCGTCGGTGCAGCCGTCGAAGAACGCGCTTCGATACAGTGCGATTCCGGAAAAGGTGTAGCGGCTCGCCGCCACCGCCAAAGCGCGTCCATGCTCCAAGCCGAAATCGCCGCGGGCATGTTGCGGCGGATTGGGCACAAGCACCAAATGAGCGTCCCGATTCGCGGCGATCCGCAGAGTCTCGAAGGGCAGGTCCGTGTACACGTCGCCGTTGACCACGGCAAAGGGCCCCGGCTGAAGATGCGGCAAGGCCCGAAATATGCCGCCGGCGGTCTCAAGAGCCTGCTGCCGCTCATCGCTGTACACGATCGCGACGCCGTAGCGCGCGCCGTCCCCCAGATAGTCGCTGATCTGCGCCCCCAACCAGGCGAGATTGATCACGATCTTCTCGATGCCCGCCCGGGCGAGCGCGATGACGTGACGCTCGATCAACGGCCGGCCCCGCACCGAGAGCAGCGGTTTGGGGATGGTGTCGGTGAGGGGGCGAAGCCGCTCGCCCCGCCCGGCCGCGAGTATCATTGCAACCCGGGGCGCGGATGCCGCGCTCACGCGAGTGCCCGCTCCTGCGCGCGCTGAAACTCAGGTTCGATGCGCCGGGCGATGAATTCCGAGAATTCCGCGGTCTCCGCATACTGCGCTGCCGCTTCGCGGGTGTAATTCAGCACCCGCGGCAGATCGTGCAGGTATTGCGACTTACCGTCGCGATAGTACAGGCGCGCAAAAATCCCCAATACCTTGATGTGCCGCTGCAACCCGACCAGATCGAATCCATGGATGAATTCGGCCGCGGTCAATCCCAGGGGGAATCCCTTCGCAAGCAATCGTTCGCGGTACTGCAGGGCCCAGGCGCGCACCCGCGAGGCCGGCCAGACGATGTAGCAGTCCTTGATCAGGGACACCAAATCATAGGTCACAGGCCCCCACACCGCGTCCTGGAAATCCAGGATGCCGGGATTGTTGTCGGGGGTCACCAGGAGATTGCGAGAATGATAATCGCGATGCACGAAGGCGGCGGGCTGCGCCAATGCGCTGCGCGACAGCGCCTCGAACAATCGATCCAGCATGCCCCGCTCGGCGTCCGAGATCTTAAGCCCCAGATGCCTGAGCAAGAACCATTCCGGCATGAGCTCCATCTCGCGCATCAGCAAACCGTGACTGTAAGGCGGTAAATCGCGGGCGCGGCCGATGCGATCGGCGGTCTGCATGGTCGCCAACGCCTCGAGCGCATCCGCATACAGCCGATCCGCGGCTCCGTCCGCCTTGAGCTCATCGAGGTATTGCCGGCTTCCCAAGTCCGAAAGCAACAGCAGGCCGCGCTTCGAGTCGCGCGCCAGAATCACGGGCACATTGAGGCCCATTTCGAGCAATATCCTCGCCACCGTCACGAAGGGTCCGCTGTCCTCCTTCTCGGGCGGCGCGTCCATCGCGATGTAGGTATCCTCGCCGCGGGTCACGCGAAAATAGCGGCGAAAACTCGCGTCGACGGATGCGGGCTCGATCCGGCTGCCGGTGAATCCCAAGTCCTCGAACACCCATCGAGTCAAATCCGCCAGGCGGGAATCGCTTGCATCCGGTAGACCCATGCTTGACCATTCACCAACCGCAAATGCGGCGGGGTCAAGTATACCGACTAAGGCGATGTATTTTGTCCATGGCTTTTCCTGTTCGTGCCGCATTCATGGTCTCCTGCCTGGCGTCGGCCGCCATGGTCCGCGCCGGCGACATGTGTCCCGCCCCGCCCAAATACCACGCGCCCATCGCCTCCGACATCGCGGCCGACGATCATCGAATACACATCGACACCGACGATGCGGCACTCGACGCCGACCGCAATGCCGTCCTCAACGGCCGCGTCAAGGTCCGCCAGGATGCGCGCAGCGTGACCGCCGATTCGGTCACGTACAACGACAAAACCGGCCGGGTCTCGGTCAGCGGGAGCGTTGACTTCGAGGATCCGAAGCTGCGCGTGCGCAGCGACACGGGCCACTACGACATCGACGGCGCCGCGAATTTCGACAAGGCGAACTTCCAGCTCATGGACCGCAACGGACGCGGCTTCGCGACGGACATCGACGTGCTTCCCGACGGCAAGCTGTCGCTGAGCGATGTGCGCTACACGAGCTGCCCGGTCGGCAACGAGGACTGGATGCTGCAGGCCTCCTCGCTCAACATCGATTCCAAGGCGCAGGCAGGCACCGCGCACAATGTGACCATGCGCTTCAAGGACGTACCCATTTTCTACACGCCCTACATTTCGTTTCCCATGGGCGATGAGCGCAAGAGCGGCCTGTTGTTCCCGAGCTTCGGCCATTCCGGCAACAACGGCTTCGAAGTGGAAGTGCCCTACTACTTGAATCTCGCGCCGAACTACGATGCCACGCTGACCCCCGGTCTTATGTCGGCGCGCGGGGTGCAGCTCGGCGGCCAGTTCCGCTACTTGAGCCAGGACTCCCGCGGCCAAATCGACACCACCTTTCTGCCGAACGACTCGCAGCTGCACAGCGATCGCACCTACCTCCGCTTCACCGACATCACCGACTTCAAGCGCGGCATGCGCTTCGACACCGATATCGCGAGCGTCAGCGACAGCAGCTACTTCGAGGATTTCGCCGTGGGCTCGGATCAGACC
>JBARBX010000607.1:0-2621 GCA_049793535.1 Steroidobacteraceae bacterium
CAACCAAGATTCGGTTGTTTCGGTCGAGCGGCACCACGTCGGCAACCGTGCCCAACGCCACCAAGTCGAGCAGTTCCGCCGCACGAAAGTCGCTGTCACCGAGACTCCTCGCCAGCGCCGCGATGACGTAGAACGCGACTCCGACGCCCGCGAGAGCGGTGCTCGCGAATCCGCAATCCGGCAGATTTGGATTGACGATGACCTCGGCGCGCGGCAGATGGGCGCCCGGCAAATGGTGATCGGTCACCAGCACGGGGATGCCCAAGCCATGCGCCGCCTCCACCCCCGCGAGGCTCGACACCCCATTGTCCACAGTGACTATCAATGTCGGCCGGCGCGTGGCCGCGAGGGCGACGATTTCAGGGGTCAGGCCGTAGCCGAAGCGGAACCGATTGGGCACGAGAAAATCGACCTGTGCGAACTGCAGTGCGCGCAGGCCGCGCACCACCAGGGCGGTGCTGGTGGCACCGTCCGCATCGAAATCGCCGATCACGAGCACGCGGCCCGCTTTCGCGTGCGCGGCCAGCAGCCGCGCCGCGGCGTCGACCCCCTCGAGGGAACCGACCGGCAGAAGCCGTTCCAGCGACAGATCCAGATCCGCGGCGCTGGTAAGACCACGCGCCGCATACACCCGCCTCAGGACCGGATGCATATCCGGCGCGAAATCCCCGGGAGCCGTGAGCGGCCGCCGCCGTATGATGGGTGAAATCATTCGAAGCATTCCCACCAGGGACGCGGTCGCCGCCAAAACCGCCGCCGTCGCCAGCGCGCGCTCACGATGAACGTGCGCTCGGCCGCGGACAGTTCGAGCCGCGCGATCCGGCCGGAGCGCAGATCCGCGACGGAGCTTTCCAGCCAACGCGACTCAAAGTCGCCCCATCCGGCCGCACCCGGTGTGACGCCGAACACCGCAACGCCCGATCCGGGCGGCAGTTCGCCGCTGAAATCCGCGGCACCTGAGGTGTCGGGCCGGGCGGCGAATGCCTTGAAGAAGGGGTCATCTCCCGCCGCCCAGCCATCGACCGGCGGCAGGGACCGCACGACGTCTCCGCATCCCCACAACCAGAGAGCGCTCACAGTGGGTGCCGCATCCGCGATCCGCGCGCGATTGAGGGGGTGTTCGAACAGCCACATCTCGATTTCACTCATGAGCCGCCGCAGAGGCGGCGCGGCGTCGCCCGCCGGCAAATGATGTTCGATGTGCTGATCCTGAATTTGCTGCGGATCGTGCGTGACCGCCGCCATCGGCCGATCCGTCACGCAGTACAGGGCGCCGCTGCGTCCCGCGAGCAATCGAATTCCCGCATCTTGCCACACACGCCCGAAATCGCCGGCCAGCGCGCAAGCCTCCGCAGGGCGGAGCGCCAAGACACCGGCGAGCGGCAATCGGACGTTGTTCATCTCCGCGACATAGTGCACCGGCGTCGCCATGAACGCCGATGCCCCCGGTACCGCCCCAAGATCGGCGTACAAGGCGGCGGCGGCCACTCCCGGCATGAGGGTTCCGGGCGGTGCGATGACGCGAAATGCATCGGCGCGCCAATCGGTCACCGGGACGGAGGCGTCGGCGCCCGCCAGCAGCCGCTCCAGCAGCGAGGAGCGCGCAAGCGTGGCCGCGCCGCGCGCGATGAATCGCAAGTATCGCGTAGACGTACGCTGCGGCGCCATTTTCAGTATCTTAAGCAAATGCGCTTCACTCAAGACTCCGGTTCACCCGCCAATCTGGTTCGCGCGTACGGCAACGGCGAGCTGCGCATCAATGACGCGACCTATCGCAGCTCCATTATCGTCAGCGCCTCCGCGGTGTTGACGGCGCCCGATATTGGCCGCGTCGAGGATCTGGTCGGGTTCGATCCGTCGCGCATCCTCGCACTCGATCCTGAACTCGTTCTGCTGGGAACCGGGCAGCGCCAAATCTTCCCGGACGCATCCTTCAGGGCGGAGTTCCTGCGCGCCGGCATCGGTTTCGAGGTGATGGATACGGGTGCGGCCTGCCGCACATTCAACGTACTGGTCACGGAGCAACGCCGCGCCGTGGCGTTGCTGATTGTGACAGTCGAAAACTAAAATGGCAGGGCGCTTACGGATTACACGATCAATGTGGTGTCGAGAATTATGATTCTTCTTATTGATCTTATTGGTTTTCTTATCCCTCTGACCCCGTATAAACCTTCAGCGCCCCGCAAATGGACTTTCCCGATCGGCGCACAGTAAAACACACGATTTCGGCACCCGCAAGCCTGCGGGCAATTGACGGTAATGGGAATAATTCGTATTAATTCAATATATTATGTTATATAAATAGAACTTACTTTATATTTGAAAAATACGGCAAGGGGTCGACCGGTCTGCCATTCAGCCGTATCTCGAAATACAGGACCGGTTTTTGGGGCCCGCCTTCTCCCATGTGCGCTATCACCTGCCCCGCCGCGACTTCCTGGCCTTCATGCACGAGTACTTCGCGATTGTGTGCGTACGCGGACAACAGACTGTCGGCGTGTTTGACGATGATGAGATTGCCGTAGCCGCGCAAACCGCCTCCCGTGTACACGACTCGACCCGCGCTCGCGGCGCGCACATCCTGGCCCAGGCGCCCCGACAAGAGAATGCCGCCTCCGTGC
>JBARBX010000608.1:0-10480 GCA_049793535.1 Steroidobacteraceae bacterium
GCCACCCGAAGTAGATTCGTCCTCGTCTTGTTATCACGCATGTACTGCAGCGGTTGTCTGCATTCGCCCGCCTACTCGACCGTAGCTCAGAGCTGCCGTACCTGTCAACACAGTCGGCTCCCACAGATGTCCTCGTGCGAGACCTCGATGCCATGGCCGCTCAATGGTCTGTTCAGGCCGAGCATTAGCATCGTCAATTCCATTGTTGGCTCTACGGAGTTGGATCTCGAACCATGAAAGTAGCGCACCGCCTATGAGTATTACATAAGCACAATACCGCTTTGTGCCTTGAGTCACGGAAGTGTTATTCGATATGGAGCCCTATTGTGCGGTATCGCAACTCCCGGAATGACATGCCCGGGACCTCTGCCGCCGTCGTGTTGCATCGTCATGAGCAGCGGCTGTCGCAGTAGTTTCCCATTCGTTGTGAGATGCTTTGACCGTTTCCGTTGTTGTCCAGACCCCAGTCGACTAGTCGAGGAATTCCAAAGAGCACATGCTGTGAAAGCGGACACAGAAACAACGCCTCAATATAAAAGTCAGGCCGCCGCCGGGAGTATCAGCCACTCTGCTTCCGCGCCTTGGATCACAGTGATAATGCCCTGTTACCGCGGTGAGCATTGGATTGATTTGTCGTTGAGTTCGCTTGTCTGCGAGGCTGCGGAAGGTGTGGAGGTGCTGGTTATCGACGGCGGTCCCACTTCTACTGCACGCGACATTGCCCAGAGTTATTCGGATCGGCTACGCATTCGGGTATTCGAGCGATGCGACCTACGCTCGTGGCAAGCGAAGACAAATTTCGGGGTTGAGATGGCCGAGTCGAGTCACATTTGTTGGCTGGGCGTTGATGATTTGTGGTTTCCTGGGCGCGCACGGGCGGTTCTAGCCTGGATCGAGGCTGCCCCGGATGCCCCTCTCCACCTGGCTCCGAGCGCGATCATCAATAAAGACGGCCGAACACTTGGTGTATGGCAGTGCCCGCTACCGGCAGACATTGAACTCCGATCGCCTCTGGTGATAGAGCGACTGCTTGTGCAAAATTTCGTAGGGGCGCCGGCACCGGTATTCCGCAGGGACGCATGGCGAGGCTGCGGGGGTTTGGATGAGAATCTTTGGTACACTGCGGACTGGGATATGTGGCTCAAACTTGCCGCATGCGGTCCGGTTTATTATCACAACAGCGTCACCGTAGGTTTTCGGATACATGAGGGTTCTCTCACCGTGACGGGAAGCCACGACACCGCCGCCTTTACTCAGCAAATGCAAATCGTTCTCGACCGGCACCTTGCAATATTTGGTGGTCGTTGCAAAGCCATCGAGCGCGCTGCACGCGCCTCGATTGCCGTCAATACCGCTCTATCTTCGGCCGGGAATCTCAACAATCTATTGCGCGCCGCGATGGAGGTCGCGCGGCTCGGGCCCAGCGGTATCAATCGGTACTTGCGCGATTCGCGGATCGTGGAGCGAGTGGCGCCTCGCGTTCGTGCGAAATTGACGGGCGCGTTCTAAACTTGCGGTAGCGTGCCTCGAAGAATCGCGTCTGAATCGGCGTCTCTCGCGAAAACTCACAGTTCCACGAGACGGGAATCGGATAGTCTTCCTGACGGATGACTATATTCTCGAATGGCAAGGTGCTGCGCTTCCACGCCTTGAAGTAGAACTGCCCTCCGTCCTTCAGCAAGCGATCAAACTGCGAAAAGTAGAATGCAATCTGCTCGGGGCGCATCTCGTGTAGCGAAGAGATGTTGACGCCGAGATCGGCGATGCCATCGGGAAGGCGTTTTATTTGCGTCGAGAGAAAAAACGCGATGTCGCTCTCACTAAACTCTCGCTCGACATCCTTAAAATTCGCAAATTCTCGGTAGCGGAAAATACGGTGGTCGGGGAACTGACGTCGGAGATACGTCTCGGCGACCCAGAGAGCCGGGGGGATATCGACGATCACGTACTTGATGCCCGGATTCGTGGCGAGCATTACGTAGGCGTCCCTACCATACCCGGCACCCAATTCGAGTACGACCGATCCGGGCGCCAATGTGGGTCCCATGGCAGATACCTCGAGGACCGAGTTTGCCAAATCTTGCGACACCAGCGCGCCGGATGTATCGCGTGTTTCCGCAGGGTTGCCGTCCTCGGGTTCGCGGAGGGCGAGCAGAGCGGTATCAGTCACGGCGCCTCTGCTGTATTCCCACGACGCGAAGGTCAGAAAATTGTAAAGCAGGGACTGGATCCGATTGAATACGGAAAAGTAGTCGTGTCTGCGAGCAAGCAGGGACTTCTTAAGACAGGCGAGACTCACGCCTATCGGTAGCCGCCTCAGAAGGAAGCGGAATTGCGAATCCCAAGGCAGTATGCGCACGAAAGTGAAGTAGTTGAGCGCGATGGTGCGTTTGAAATTCTCATAACCGTGTTTTTGCAACTGAGCCACGTTCATCTTGTTCAATTCGACCCAATCCTTGGAGGGACGAGACAAGACATCACCTGACTCGATGGATGAGAACATGGCGCCCAGGCGTTCGAGGTCCTCAGAGGTCAGCCGCCGGGTTTCCGCCGCTTGACTTCGCTTGATGAGAAATTTCTTGATCTTCGCAGCTACCATCGATGATCCCCCACGTAATACATGCTATGTAATACCCAGACTCACGCAAGTTACGCCTATCGTGATCAAGCCGATACCAAGCCACTGCACATTGGTCAGCGACTCGCCAAATAGAACCCACGCACAGAGCGGCATCAGCGAATAAAAGCCAGCGCCGACGCTCGCCGTAGCTACGCCCAACTTCTCTCGAGAAATGAGAACCATCCACAAAAAGTAGCCCAATGCCTGAATCGCGAACGACGCGTACATCCAAGGCGATGTGGACGCACTCAAAATAAACTTGGACAATGTTTCTAGTGCTGCTCTTCCACCCAGCGTTGCGAGAGCGTGCTTGAGAAGCAATTGTCCGACGACGGCGTTTACCGTTACGGCAATGATCAATAGATATGTTGGCATCGGTGTCCTGCTGTCTTCGGGGATCGCGGCATCTCCGCACAAGTGGAGCGTTTATACCCTAATCCATTGAATTGCCCGGGCCGTTCGCGCGGACATCGATGAATCCAAGGAGAAACGATGCAAATACGATCTCGGCGCCCGCGAGCATCAAAGTGACCGAAGGAATGGCAATGCGCATCATGGTTGCCGGGTCGAGAGCCGCGAGACGGGCATGCGCCCAATTGTCCAACGAGTAGACTGCAAGCCCCAGACCGACCAAGCCCAGCGACAATCCGGTCAAAATTCCGCGCTCGACCGTGAACACACGCAGAAAGCGAGCGAGCGGCGGGCTCATGGGCAAGACTTTCTTTAGGACGCCGACGGTCCGAGCCAACAAGGAGAAAAGTACGAGCTGCACCCCGAGGATGGTCGCCCCGGCGGCGTAGAGCATGGTGTGTATGTCGAATCCGACGCCGTCGATGACGATAGGGCCATGCAGTATCGCGAGTTCGCCCGCGATACCGATCCCGATCAAAAAAGCTCCAGGATATAGCATGAGCCAGCGAGGGCTCATCATCAGCAAAAATCGTAGGTGACGCCACCCATCACGCCAACTGCGCAGGTGCGGGGCACGCGACCGGCCGTCCGGCGACAGGACCGTGGGAACTTCAGCGATGCGCCAGCCGGCCAGCGTGGCTTTTACGATCATTTCGCTGGCAAACTCCATACCTGGGGCATGTAGTCCCAATTTCAGCGCCGCGGCACGATCAACGCCGCGAAGACCGCAGTGAAAATCACCGATACCAGACGAGAAAAAGAGGCGACCGGCGAAGCTTAGCACCGGATTTCCAAGGTAACGATGCAGAAATGGCATGGCGCCCCGCCGTATGCCACCACGAAACCGGTGGCCGATGACCATCGTATTGCCGGCCCGCAAACCATCGATAAACGCGTCGAGTTGCGAGAAATCGTAACTGTCGTCGGCATCGGCCATTATCACAAATCGCCCGCAGGCCGCGTTCATTCCGCCCAGCAACGCGCTGCCGTAGCCTTTCCGTGCCACCGGTACGACTCGCGCGCCCGCTTTGAGAGCGAGCTCCGGAGATCCGTCGGTTGAACCATTGTCGGCGACCAGCACCTCACCATCGATCGCCATGCGCTCGAGAAATCCGCGCGCCTTGCGCACGCACGTCGTGACGGTTTCGGCCTCGTTGAGGCAGGGCATGAGGATGGTCAGTTCCACGCGCGTGACTCGTTGGTTTGAACGCCATCAAGTCCCTGGGTAGGTCATGATGACAGTTGATTCTAAACCACGGTGCGCGAAGCACAACCTCGATGGCGTGACCTGAGTCGCGAAATTCAGGTGGGTCCACCAATCTCCTCGTGATACGCATCTTCGGCGTTTATGCGCCAGATTTCCCGCTTTCCGACGCCGCTGTTGATCATCGAGCTAACTGCACTATTGGCCGCCAGCATCGAATGATCCTGATTGTTGTAGCGGTGCATGCCGTTTCTACCGACGGGATACAAATTGGAGAACTGGTCCAAGTAGGCGCGCACCTTGTCGAACTCTCCGTACGAGCCGAAGTACGCGGGATACGCCTTGGGGACTCGAACCAACGTCCCGTCGATGACGTCCCTTCGGTCGATCAGCCCAATTTTCTCCAATTCGGCCGCGGCAAAATCGATGAACGCGTCATCGCCCATGGACCAAAGGTCATCGTGTTCGCGACAGAAGTATTCCAGCCCCAACCAGATCGTGGCGGGGTCGGCAACCAGAGCTGGGCTCCAATTATTGAAAATTTGCAGGCGCCCGATGCGCACATCGGGCTCCTGTATGTAGACCCAGTTGTCGGTCGGAGTCGGGCGGCCTCGCATACTGCGTAGAAGCAGGCCGGCCGTCATGAAGCTTCGATAAGGAAGATCGGCAGCAATCTGCGCGATGTGCATGTCGTCAGGTCTCAACATCGCGATCAGATCCTTGACGGGCATCGTGGAGAGGAAATAGTCGCAAGGTACGCGCCGCACCGCGCGAGTAGCCTCATCGAGCACGTCGACACCGACGATCTTACCGGCTACATGTTCCAAGGCGACCACGCGTTGCCGCAAGTGAACCGCTCCACCAAGAGCGGTTACCCGCCGGGCAACTTCCTCCCACATCTGACCGGGTCCGAATTTCGGATACAAGAATCGCTCAATCAGACTGGTTTCCGTCCCCTTCTGAGCGGCGTCGGTCGAGCTACGAAACGGGCTCGTCATTGCGTGCGCAATGGCCTTCGCGACCGACAAACCCTTGATGCGTTGCGCACCCCATTCGGCGGAAATCTCCTTGCACGGGACACCCCAAACCTTCTCCGTGTACCCCTTGAAGAAAGTGCGGTACAGACGAGCTCCGAACCGGTTGATGAGGAAGTCCTCCAAGGTTGTCTCAGGCGAGCGGGAATTGAGTTGCGCCCGGCCATAGCTGAATCCGATCTTGAAGGCTTCGACAAGCCCTAGATTTCTGACCGTACTCGCGTTCAATGTCAGCGGGTAGTCGAAGTACCGGCGCCGATAGAAGATTCTTGAAAGACGCCGACGAACCAGCATGACCGCGTCGGAGGAGGCGGGCGCCAGCCCCTCGGGCGTCAGATCGCGCGATTGGCCTTGGTATTGGATGCGCAGCGCGCCCGATGCCTGCGTTTGTCCCTCGGCCACCGGCAGGATCTCTTGCCACCACCGCATGACCCAATCGGACTTGGAAAAGAACCGGTGCCCGCCGAGATCCATTCGGTTGCCGCGGTAATTGATCGTTTTGGAGATGCCGCCCACTTGGCCCTCGGCCTCGACGACGAGTGGCGTGATATCGGATCGCCTCAAAAGCTCGAGGGCGGCGGTCAGGCCGGCAGGTCCTGCGCCGGCTATTATTGCAACTCTCCGAGGATTATTGCCGCATGGCATGGCAATTGGCATTTAAGCGGTGCGACGTCGAACGAAAAGAAATTGACGGCGCGCCGTGAAATTCCAAACGAAGGTAAAACCGGCCGCTCCACACTTGGCAACGAGGTAGTGCGCGCCCAATATTTTGATGCCGAAGGATATGACGGCGGCGTTGATCGCAACCCCAATCACTCCGATGCCCGCGAAGCTTGCAAACTCGACGCGCGGGTCTTCGAGCCGGCGATACTTGAATACCCGGGTGACCGACAGCAAATAGGCGACGAGTAAGCCCACCAGGAAGGACGCGGTCGCAGCCGCAACATACCACCAAGTAAGATAGCGGACCAATAAGAACAAGACTGCGATATCGATGACGAACGCGCACGCGGATATGGCGGCGTACTTCATTGCTTCCTTTGCGACGCTCTTCATGTTGCCGACGAGGTCGATCGCACTTCTCGGCAGTCATAGAGGTTCCAACCCTTCCATGTTCCGGCACGCTCATGGCGAACCGGATGAAAACCAACATCCTTGGGCGAAATTACGAATCCAAGCTCCGGGTCCGCACATACTTGCCGCAGACCTATTGTCGATAGCGCCCGGGGCGCGGCGTCGGCCTTGTGTCCGCTCGTGGCGGCGCGCAGACCCGTCAGTACCTTCCAGTTTGGGTCCATGAGCGGCAGCAGTACCTCCGATCGGCGCCGCACTTCCATCGACGTGACTCTCGAGAAAACTACGCCGGCGGATTGATCGATCGCCAAGTAGTTGGGCCTTCCTAAGGTGAACCACACGAAGGCGCCTGCGTCGCGCGGCGGGGTCACCAACACCGTGCTCGTCGGCGGAATGGCATCTCTCCAATCCGCGAACTCAACGACATCGCCACTCGATGCGAACATCTGCGATTGCCTGAACGCCGCCGGCCATAGAAATATAGACAGAGCGGCCAGCAGCGCGGCGGTGAGCATCGATACCAATGCCGTGCGGCTCACGCGGACACTCCACCAGACCAGCGTGCCGAACAGCAAAGCCGGGACTCGCAAGCCGAAGATGTCGCGAATTTGCCCGGCACCGAAGAGCGCGCGCCCGAGCGCGGGCGCCGCAATCGCCCAAGATTTCATCGATATCCAGGCCACGATCGCGACACCGACGATGGCGGCTGCCCATCGGAAATACGCTTCGAGCCCATTGAATTGGAGTCGCAGGGCCCAAACGACCAACGCGAGCGAGATACACGGCATCCCAGCGTACGTCGGGAGGGTCCAACCCGACACGAGCAGCACCACGCAGAGCGGGCCGCACGCATCCTCGCGCCAAACCCTCAGAGCCACGCCGGGCAGCAGGAGGGCGCTCACAAACACGCTGACCCACACCCACCGCCACGCTTGGCCTTGAACGAGGACGGCGACCGGGCCGATCACGCTGCCGATCCATGCCACTACAAGGCCGGCGACGCCAACCAGCGCTGCTGCGGCGCAGAGCATGCGAATCCTCCGGTCCGGAAGCGCAATTGCCGTGAATCCCAAACAAATAAACGGCTGCGTGTTCACTTCCCAATCGCGCACCGACCAGAGCGGCAAGAAAAGAAACTGCGATCGCTCTCGTACAACCTCGGTCCAAGCAGCGTCCATGACGGTCAATCCATGAATGCCAGCCGGTAGCGCGATCGCGAGCACCGCAATTCCTAAGGTCACGATGAATCCTCCGAGCGCGGCCAGGACAATCAGGCGAGGCGATAACGACATGCAAATCATGAGGAGCAGCCCGGGTAGCGCGATCAGCGGGTGCACGATGAGCGCTCCAGCCGCGAGCAAGTAACCGAGTCTCTTCCTGCCGTGGACATGGCAGACCAGTGCAGTAACGATCAAAGCCTCGGCGGGTAGGCGAGCCGTCAAGAACTGCTCTGAAATCCGAAACACGCCGGAGCCGCCATAGTCTCCGGCGACGATCAATAGAAACGCTACGGCCAGCCACGCCGCGTCGCGTCCGCCGACGGCGCGCGCAAGATTCCACGCGGCGCCCAACAGCCAGGCGGTTAACAGCACACTAAGCAGCCGGGCGGCATTCTCTAGACCCAGCAGGCTAATGCACGCCGCATAGAGCGGGGAAAAAACCGTGAATTGATCCTGCGAGGTATTCTGTAGGTATAGATCGGTCGCCAGCGGCGGATGCAGTCGCGCCAGAGCCTGAAACGCATAGATCTGGGCGTCGCCGATGAGACCGTGATAGCCGCGCATGAGCAACCATAGCGTTACCAATAGTAAAAGCAGGGCTAGGGTGGCGATCTTCGGTGGGGTCCCAGTGCTCGGGTGCATTGCCGCATGTCTTGTGTAAACATTGCATTATGCACGAGGCGGATGAACCGCGAATGCCGTTGATCAGCCTTGGCGAGCGCCACATCAAGCGGGTGGGGATCTCGCTCTGCGCGATATGTCTTGTGTATTTTTACGCGCTCGATCGTATTCTGTTCTCGAGCGCGCGCTTCTCGCCGATCTTCCGGTTGCTGCTCGAGGTTTATGACTCTCGAACGGCGTGGCTCGCCCTCGCGATCTGCCTGCTGGCCGCATCTTGGAACCGCCCGGGGCCCATGCTGAGATTGGCCGATTTCTTCGGGAATCACCCGTATTCCGTCGCGCTAGCAAGCATGGTGGTGTTGGGGCTTAGCGCGATCCTCATTTACCACGACTGTCCATTGTCAATGGACGAGTACGCCGCTGTCTTCCAGGCGAAAATCTTTGCCTCCGGCCGGCTCGCCGCGCAACTGCCGCGAAACCTGGTCGACTGGCTGGTGGTCAGCGGATTCAACGGCTCGTTTCTAGTTGCCTCGGTGGAATCCGGCCGCGCCATCGAGCACTATTGGCCGGCCTTCGCGGGGCTGCTCGCGCCATTCGAATTCTTGAACGTGCCGTGGCTGTGCAATCCAACGCTCGCCGCCCTGGCGGTGTTTCTCATTTATCGAATCACCCTCGAGATTGCCGGGGACCGGCGCGCCGCGGGATGGGCGCTGCTGTTCACGGTGGCCTCGGGCGGCTTCGTGGCGAATGCCATATCGTACTATTCGATGCAGGCGCACTTGACTGCGAACCTGCTGTTCGCCGCGCTGCTCTTGAAGCCCAACAATTGTCGAGCACTGGGCGCGGGGCTCGTGGGTTCTCTGGCCTTGAACCTGCACAACCCGGTGCCGCACGCGCTTTTCGCGATTCCGTGGCTAGTTGCAATGGCTCTCGATCGCCAGCAGCGCCGATTCCTGCTGCCCCTGATGCTGGGCTACCTACCCGGCGTAGCCCTAGGCTTAGCATGGCTCATGTGGCGGGCCGATATCGGTTCCGGGGCTCACGGCGTGGCGGTCGTGCACGGCGTCACCGAAGGCATATTTGCTTGGCCGGATGCGATGTTGCTGAATATGCGCGCCGCGGCGCTTGCCAAAATGTGGCTGTGGACACTGCCGTGCCTGTTCGTGTTCGCGCTCCTGGGCCGCCGCCGCCACGGCGACAACCGTCATGTGCGCCTGTTGACCCAATCCGCCGTGCTGACCTTCGTAGGGTACCTTTTCGTGAGGTTCGATCAGGGCCACGGATGGGGGTTCCGCTATTTTCAGTCAGCCTGGGGCGCCGTGCCCATATTGGCCGGCTGCGCCATGACGAACCGGTCGGGCGCCGATCGGCGGCTCGTGTCGTTCGCGGGCGCGGCGGCCATCTTGAATTTGACGGTTGTGGTGCCCATTCAGATGAATCAGATCAGCGAGTTCATTGCGCAGCATCTGGCGCAACTTCCGCCGCCGCAAAGGCCCGGCAACAATGTCTATTTCATTCACCCGCGCGGGGGTTTCTACGTGGCGGACATGGTTCAGTTCGATCCGCTGTTGAGAGATGAAGACCTCAAGCTCGTGAGTCACGGAGCGGAATTGGACGCAAAATTGATTCGGCAGAATTGGCCGAGTGCGACCAAAATCACAAGCCAACGCGCGGCAGATCAATGGTATTTGGGTGCCCAAGATCGGCGTGTGGCGTTGCCGGGCGAGAGCGATCAGCGGCATTTCGTCATTGTGTTTGACCACCCATAGCCGTATATGGAGGGCTTCATGGCGGCAACAGAATGCATCCAACTGCGGGTCACGTCGACGCAAGAGGTGCGCTTCCAGTGACCAACCAACGCAAATTCGGTGGGCCGCTCGCGCGGCTTTTACGATCGGTGTTCGGCCGGAGCACGGCGGGAACCCGAGCGGCCGGCAAAGGCACCGTGACGGGCGCGACCGTCAAGGCGGCGGCCGCGACCTCGGCGCAAGCCGCATCGGCGCCAAGTGCGGGCGAACTGATCAACGAAGGTCTGCGACAGCGGCAGCGGATCGGTTCGGAAGCGGCGCGACCTTATTTTGAAAGAGCTGCACAAGCCGAGCCAAATT
The DNA here is from genome assembly GCA_049793535.1 of Steroidobacteraceae bacterium. Lineage (GTDB taxonomy): Bacteria > Pseudomonadota > Gammaproteobacteria > Steroidobacterales > Steroidobacteraceae > Bog-1198. Next base: position 10,293 of record JBARBX010000608.1, read on the forward strand.
CCCATGTGCCCTGGTTCATGCTGGGGAACGTTGCCAGCGAGTTGGGAGACCTCGATGTGGCCGTTGCCCATTACGTCCACGCACGCGATCTCCATCCAGGCGACCACGTGGTCCGCTATAACCTAGGATTGAATCAGCTTTCGCGCGGATACATTGATGGGGCCATCGAGGAGTTGCGCGCTGCGTGT
>JBARBX010000609.1:0-2772 GCA_049793535.1 Steroidobacteraceae bacterium
CGCTATGACTGCAGAATGACCGCGGCGTCCGCCTGCCAGCTCATGTATACCTCATCGCTCCAGTCGATCGACCACTCGGAGGTGCGCCGCTCGTTCTGCGCCTGCACCGTGACGAGCTTGCCGCTCGCCATCCTGATCCGGTAGGTCGAGCGGTTGCCGAGATAGCCGAGCTCCCACACCGTGCCGCGCAACTGGTTGACCCGCGCGCCGCTCGGCGGCTGCTTGGCGAGACGGATCTTCTCCGGCCGCAGCGCCACCCACACGCGCTGCCCGCTGCCGAAGCGCCCCACCTCATCGACGATCAAGTCGCATCCCGCCTCGGCGCTGCGCACGATGAGGTGGCCGGGTTCGGTGCCGCTGACCGTCCCCTCGAACAGGTTGGTGGTGCCGATGAAATCGGCGACAAATCGATTCTGCGGAAATTCATAGATCTCCGACGGGGTGCCGACCTGCACGACCTGGCCGCGATTCATGACCGCGATGCGCGTCGACAGCGCCATGGCTTCGTCCTGATCGTGGGTGACGAAAACAAAGGTGATGCCGACCTGGGATTGGATGTTCATGAGCTCGAACTGCGTCTGTTCGCGCAATTTCTTGTCGAGGGCGCTCAATGGTTCATCGAGCAGCAACACCTTGGGGCGGCGGATGAGCGCGCGCGCCAGAGCGACCCGCTGCCGCTGGCCTCCCGATAGCTGATGCGGCTTGCGCTTCTTGAGCGCCGCCAACTGCACCATTTCCAGCGCTTCCTGGATGCGCTTCGCCTTGGCCGGCTTTTCCAGATCCATTCGCCGCAAGCCGTAGCCCACGTTGTCCTCGACCGTCATGTGGGGAAACAGCGCGTACGATTGAAACATCATGTTGACCGGGCGCTCGTGCGGCGGCACCTTGGTCATGTCCGCATCCTCGATCAGGATTCGCCCGCCGCTCGGGGTCGAGAATCCGGCCAGCATGCGCAGCAGCGTGGTCTTGCCGCAGCCCGAGGCGCCGACCAGCGCGAACATCTCGCCCTTGTAAATCCGCAGGTTGACGCTGTCGACGGCCGTGAACGCGCCGAATGTCTTGTTGATGCTCTCGAGGACGATTTGCGGCTTGGCGTCCGGATCGAGCCAGGGACGGTCGGCGACTGATTTCGGTGCGGCGGCCACGATGCCTAAAATTCCGCCGGCGGCGTGGCCCGGCGTCGTTCGGGCGCGAAGAAGGGACGCTCGACGATCAGTGCTCGCGACATCCGACGCTCCCATACGAGTTCACGGTTCAAGTAGATCTCCGCCCAAACCGTCGAACCAACCTGGAAGTGCGGTGCTTCGACGATAGCAAGGGCGATGTTGCGCTTGCAAGTCGGCGACCAGATCGCGGAGGTGACGTTGCCGATTTCATGCCTGCCGCTGTCGTCGGTGTAGAGCAGCGCATTGTGGGCCGGCTTGTTGCCGGCGATATCCAATCCGACCAGCCGGCGGCCGGCGCCGCGAATTTTCTCGGCGAGCAGCGCGCGCCGACCCGTGAAATGCCCTTTGTTGAAATCCACCAGCCACTCGAGGCCCAACTCCAGTGGCGAGCGGTCGCGCCCGGTGCGAATGGTGTGTTCGGCCGACACAAAATCCACATTGGGCAGCAGAAACCCAGCCTCGATGCGCGCCACGTTCAAGGCCTGGGAGCCGATGGCGCGAATGCCCCGCGAGCGTCCCGCCGCCATCAAGGCATCCCAGACGGATTCGGCCGCCGCGGGTTCCATCCACAATTCGTAGCCCAAGTCGCCGGTGAAGCCCGTTCGGGAGACAGTCAACCGATGAGCACCCAGGGCGAAATAGCCGATCTCGAACGGCTTGAGCTTGTCGATGCCCGGCAGGCCCAGGACCTTGAGCAGCGCGCAGGAGGTCGGCCCCTGAACCGCGAGCGCGGCGATCTGCTCAGTGACCTCGCCGATCTCGACATCGAATCCGATGGCCGAATCGAGCAGCCAATCGATCTGGCGCTCCGCGGTACAGATACGATACTCATCCTGCCCCAGTCGAAATATCGTGCCGTCGTCGATGAGATGCCCGGCGTCATTGCACCACACGCAATAGGCCACCCGATCCGGCTTGAGCTTGGCCACATCGCGGGTGACCAAACGATTCAAGTACCGCAGGGCGTCGGGGCCGGCGACCCGGTACTTCACCATGGGCGTCAGGTCGTACAAGGTCGTCGCATTGCGAACGGCGAAGTATTCCTGCTCCACGGTCGTGAACACATCGACCGTCGTATACCCCGCCCACGGAATGAAGCTGTCGACTTGGGAGAGGGCCCGTGCCCGCTCGTGGAACGGGGTTTTGAGCAGGGGTTGCTGGTAATGCGGGGCCGGCGATGACGTCATGGCGAATTCGCCTCCGCCTCGAGCACCGCGCGCGCGGCATTTCGTCCGGCAATCCCCATGACTCCTCCGCCGGGATGACAGCCGGCCCCGCACAGATAAAGACCGTCCACCGGGGTGCGATATTGAGCCGCCCCCGGCACCGGGCGCACCATCAAGAATTGATCGAGCGCCAGATCCCCGTGGTGCCAGTGTCCGCCGCTGATGCGAAATTCCTGCTCCATGTCGGCCGGCGTCAGCAACTCCGCCCCGATGACGCTGCCGCGCAGCCCGGGAGCGAACCTCTCCAGAGCACCGAGCACCGCCTCCGTGAAGCGCTGTCGTCCGTCCTGCCAACCCTGCTTCAGCCCGTACGGCGCATATTGCACGATGGCCGACAGCACGTGCTGTCCCGCGGGGGCCAAGGTCGAGTCGTTCAGCGT
>JBARBX010000610.1:0-4704 GCA_049793535.1 Steroidobacteraceae bacterium
GCGGTCTTCTGGAAGCCCCACTGCACCTTGCCGCTCAGCGTCACCCAGCCGTCGACCACCACCGGGTTGATCGGCTCGCTGCCCGTGGCGACATGCCAGCGCAGCGCGTTGGCGGCGGCCAGCGCAATGTCCGTATCGCTGCGAGCGCCCGATAGCGGAATGTTTACCTGAATCTCGTTCGCGATGGCCCGAACACCGCTCACCCTCTTGGTGATGTCCTCGGCCGCCCATTTACCGGCGAAATGGCACACTTCGCCGGTCAGAGTCACGACCCCGCCACTGACGATGACGCCAATCTTCTTACTGTCCACGCTGGGATCCCACTGCAATTCGGATTCCACATCGCGCCGAATCTCTGTATCGGTTCTCATGTTCGTCTCCTGGTAATTTGCCTCTCTTTCCTCGTCATATTGACGCCGGCGCAGCGCATGAACCATTGGTGATTGCCGCTAAAGATTGCTTCGACCACCTATTGCCATCGACGCTTGAAACAATGCCGTCCGTAAAAAGCGGTAGCATGCGCGCGATATGGACACTTCCCCGGACGGCGACTATCGATTGCGGCCTTCGATGCTGCGAGGCGCTTGGGCGCGCCTGAAGGAACATCCCCTGGCAAGAGTCGGTCCTGGGCTCATCACGGGGGTGGCGGACGACGATCCCAGCGGCATCGCCACCTACTCCCAGGCGGGCGCGCAATTCGGGCTCAGCATGCTGTGGACGATGCCGCTGGCATTTCCGCTGATGGTCGCGATTCAATACATGTGTGCGTCCATTGGCCGCGTCACCGGGAAGGGCCTTGCCGCCAACATCAAGGACGCCTTCCCGCCCGTCATCGTCAAGTCGGTGGTGCTGCTGCTGCTGATCGCCAATACCCTGAACATCGCCGCGGACGTCGCCGCCATGGGCGAGGTCGCGGAGCTGGTCACGGGATTCAACCGTCATCTGATGACGGCAGTGTTCGTGATCGGCACCTTACTGCTGCAGGTATTCATTCCCTATCATCGGTACGTGCGCTACCTGAAGTGGCTCACCCTGTGCTTGCTTGCCTACGCCGCGGTATTGTTCTGCGTGCACGTGCCCTGGGGCCAGGTGGCGCTGCGCACCCTGTGGCCGCGATTCAACTTCAATGCCGATGCCGCCGCTGTCGTCGTCGGAGTCTTCGGCACCACCATCAGCCCATACCTCTTCTTCTGGCAGGCGTCCGAAGAGGTCGAGGACATGCGGGCGGGCCGTGGAGCGGCGCCCCTCGTGCTCGATCCGGCGGCGGCGGCCGCGGAGCTGCGCCGCATTCGCTGGGACACCTGGAGCGGCATGTTCTATTCCGACCTCACGGCGTATTTCATCATCCTCGCGACAGCCGCCACCCTGTACGTCGCCGGAATTAGGGATATCACGACGGCGGCGCAGGCGGCGGGCGCACTGCGGCCGCTGGCGGGCGATTTCGCCTTCCTGCTCTTTGCCCTGGGGATTCTCGGGGTCGGCCTGATCGGCGTGCCGGTACTCGCGGGCTCCGGTGCCTACGCACTCGCCGAAGCCATGAACTGGAAGTCGGGATTGGAACGCCGGGCGGGAGATGCTCGAGGCTTTTACGGCATCATCGCCGTCAGCGTGCTCGCCGGGCTTTTCATCCAGTACCTGCCGATCAGTCCCATGAAGGCGCTGTTCTGGAGCGCGGTGATCAACGGCGTCGCCGCCGTACCTCTCATGGTGGTGATCATCCTCCTGGTGTCGAAGAAGTCGGTGATGGGCGCCTTCACCGCGAGCCGGCCGTTCGTCGCCCTCGGATGGATCGCGACCGCCGTCATGGGTGCCGCCGCGGTGTGGATGTTCGTTCCCAGTAAGACCCCCTAATCGTTGCCTAAACCACGTATGTCGCGCGCCAGGGAGTCGTGGCAGATTTGAGCCCATGCAAACGCGTGATTTGGCGACTCCTACCTTCGACGGTGCACTGGCACAGCGCGGCTACGCATTGAACAAGATGTGCTATTCGTTCAATCATGCGGAAAATCGCACCGCGTTCCTCCAAAATGAGGAGGCCTACTGCGGGAAATTCGGTCTCACTGAGGCGCAGCGTTCAGCCGTCAAGAGCCGCAACGTGCTGAAAATGCTGGCGGCGGGCGGAAATATCTATTATCTGGCCAAGCTGGCGGGAATTCTCGGACTGAATGTGCAGGACATCGGCGCGCAGCAGACCGGCATGAGCCTGGCCGACTTCAAATCCAAACTCGCATCGGCGGGGATCTGATTCATGGCGCGTATCGCAGGCGCGATCACCACCTCGCACGTGCCCGCGATCGGCAACGCGATTGCCCGCGGCCTCCAGCAAGAGCCGTACTGGAAGGCGTTTTTCGACGGTTTTCAAGGCGTTCACCGTTGGCTGCAAGAAGTGCGCCCGGATGTCGTGGTGATGTTCTACAATGACCACGGCTTGAATTTCTTTCTGGACAAGATGCCTACCTTTGCGGTCGGCGCAGCCGGGGAGTATCGCTACGCCGATGAAGGATGGGGCATTCCCGCGATGTTTGCGCCGTTCCCGGGAGACGCGCCTCTCTCCTGGCACATCATCGACTCGCTGGTGCGCGAAGAATTCGATATCACCATGTGCCAGGAGATGCTGGTCGATCATGCATTCGCCGTGCCCATGGCCTTGCTCTGGCCCGGCGCCGCGTCATGGCCCGTCAAGACCGTGCCCATTGCCATCAATACCGTGCAACACCCGCTGCCGTCGGCCGCGCGCTGCTTCAAACTGGGTCAGGCGGTGGGCCGGGCGATCGAGGCATATCCTTCGGATATGAAGGTGGTCATCGTCGGAACGGGAGGCCTGTCGCATCAGCTCGAGGGTACGCGCGCGGGTTTCATCAACAAGGAATTCGATTTGATCTGCATGGACAAGCTCGTCAGCGATCCGTTCGCGCTGACTCGATATTCGACCGCGCAGCTCGTGGAGCTTGCCGGATCGCAAGGGGTCGAGCTTCTCATGTGGATAGCGGCGCGCGGCGCGTTGACGGGAGATGTGTCGCGCATTCACGGCAACTACCACATTCCCATCTCCAACACCGCCTCGGGCCTTTTGGTGATGGAGAATGGGAGCGCGACCGCGCAAGACCGCGGCCGCACCCAATTCGCAACGGCCGCCGCGGACCTCTAGGCAGCCGCCCGATGCGCGGGTGCATCCTCGAGCGCCCACCCGAGCACGTCCTCGATCCTCTCCGCCCAGACGAACTCGAGCTTCGCGCGCACGCTCTGCGGAATATCCTCCAGATCGCGGCGATTGCGCGCCGGCAGTATCACGGTGCGAATCCCGGCACGCGCCGCGGCCACGCATTTTTCCTTGATGCCGCCCACCGGCATGACCACGCCCCGCAGGCTGATCTCCCCGGTCATGGCGACTTGGGCGCGCACGGTGCGCTGCGAGAGCAGCGACGCCAACGAGGTGGCGATCGCCACACCGGCACTCGGACCGTCTTTCGGGATGGCGCCCGCCGGCACGTGAATGTGCAGGTCGCTGTGGTCCAACGCCGCCGGATCTATCCCCAGACGATCGGCCTGCGACTTCACCCAGGTGACCGCGGCCTGGGCGCTCTCCTTCATGACCTCGCCCAACTGTCCCGTGAGAATCAGTTTGCCGCTGCCGCGCACGCGACTCGACTCGATGAAGAGTATGTCGCCGCCCGCCGGCGTCCAGGCGAGGCCGGTCGCGACCCCGGGAATGCTGGTGCGCAGGGCCACGTCACTCTCGAAGCGCGCGGCGCCCAGGATCGGGGCGACGTCTTCCGCGCTGATCGAGATGCTGTGCGCAGCGCCCGAGGCGATGGTCACCGCGGCGTTGCGCAGCAGGGCACCGATCTGGCGCTCGAGACTGCGCACCCCGGCTTCGCGCGTGTAGTCGATGATGAGGCGGCGCAGAGCCTCATCGGAGACTTGAACCTGGGCTGCCTCGAGACCGTTGGCCTTCAACTGCCGAGCGAGGAGGTAGCGCTTGGCGATCTGCAGCTTCTCCTCTTCCGTGTAGCCGGTCAGCTCGATGATTTCCATGCGGTCGCGCAGCGGCGGCGGTATGGAGTCGAGCACGTTGGCGGTGCCGATGAACAGCACCTTCGACAAATCGAAGGGCACGCCCAGGTAGTTGTCGCGAAAGGTATTGTTCTGCTCCGGATCCAACACCTCGAGCAGAGCCGAGAACGGATCGCCTTGGTAGCTCGCCGAGAGCTTATCGACCTCGTCGAGCATGAGGACTGGATTGCGCCGGCCCGCCTTGCGCACCGCCTGCACGATGTTGCCCGGCAGGGAGCCGATGTAGGTGCGCCGATGGCCGCGGATTTCCGCCTCATCGTGCACACCGCCCAAGCTCACCCGGCCAAATTTGAGGCCGACGGCCTTGGCAATGCTCTGCCCGAGTGAAGTCTTGCCCACGCCCGGCGGACCGACGAAGCAGAGAATGGGGCTGCGGCCCTCGGGATTGAGCTTGCGAACCGCGAGGAATTCCAGGATGCGGCGCTTGACCTTCTCGAGTCCGTAGTGATCTTGATCGAGTATGGTGCGCGCCTGTGCGATGTCCACCGTCTCGGGATCGACCTTCGACCAAGGCATGGCCAGCAACCAATCCAAATAAGTGCGCGCCATGGAATATTCTGCCGAGGCGTCCGGCATGCGCCCCAGGCGCTTGAGCTCGCGCTCGGCCTGCTCGGCGATTTCCGCCGGCAT
>JBARBX010000611.1:0-4966 GCA_049793535.1 Steroidobacteraceae bacterium
GTCGTTGGATCATCCCATGGGCGCAAAGCCGCTGCCGGTGTTGAAGTGGTCTATCACATTCGCCGCGATGTTCAGCGTCGGCGCCGTCGGTTTCATGCTGCCCAGCGTGGGCGCGCATCCGACTCTGCCGCTGTTCGGCACGGGCATCGCGGTGGCCGCATGCATTCGCTGGGGTCGACGCATGTGGCCGGCCGTACTCGCGGCCGGTGCCGGCATCGATCTATGGACGCACCTGTCGCTGGTCGCGTCGCTGGGCGTCGGCCTGGGGGCCACCGGCTGCGCGATATTCACCGCCTGGTTTCTCGATCGGCGCGGCTTCGACGTCGGTTTCAGCCGCGCGCGGGATGTGCCGCTGTTCATTCTCGCCGTCTGTCTCGGCACCATGATCGTTCCCACCTTGGGATTGCTCGGGTTTCGTCTTGCGGGCGATGCCGCGGCGCTGACGGACCCGCTGCGCTGGATTCGCTGGTGGAGCAACACCACCGCGGGGGTCCTGATGATCGGTCCGATCATTGTGGCCCCGAGCCGGCAAAACCTTGCCCCATTCGCGGAGCACTGGTTTGAGGCAGGTCTGTGGCTTCTGGCAGTGGTTCTTTGCTGCGTGGGCGCGCTGACCCTCGATGCCGGCGGTGTGGCTCGGCCGCTGATCGTCATGCTGGCCTTGCTGTTGGTCGTGGTAGGCGCCATCCATTTCGGTCTGGTGGTTGCGACCTTCGGCGCGTTCCTGATTTCGGTGGCGTGCGGTCTCGGCTTCGTCTTAGGCCACGGGGTCTTCGGCAGCCTCGATCACTTTGCCGGTCTTGCCACCATCTGGACGCTCGGCGCCGCGCTCACCGGCATGAGCCTGATCATCACCGCGCTGCTCGCCGAACGGGACCGTGCGGGGCAGGAACGCCTGCGCGCCGAGCACCGCTATGCACAGATTTTCGACGCCAGCCCGCAGCCGCTCTGGGTTCACGCTCCCGGGACGCTCGAGTTTCTGCTGGTCAACGAGGCGGCGGTTCGCCAGTACGGCTGGAGCCGCGAGGAGTTCCTGTCGAGACGAGTGCCGATGCTCGCGGCACCGGGAGTGTCGCGCGTCCTGCCGCCGCCCCCGGGGGAGGGCACCGAGGCGGCACCCGAGCCGTTCGAGACCAGGCATAAGACGCGCGACGAGCGGGTGATCGAAGTCGAAGTCTGGACGCGCGACATCGATCTGGGCGGCCAGCGTGCCGAACTCGTGTTCGCCTGCGACGTGACCGAGCGGCGGGCGCTCGGCAGCGCGCTCATCGACGCCATCGCCAACGAGCAGCGGCGCATCGGCCAGGAATTGCATGACGGATTGGGGCAGGAACTGACGGGTCTCGCACTGTCGGCGCGGGCGCTGGCGACCCGAGCCGAACGCGAGCGTCAGCCCATCGCCGCGGGCTTGGTACAACTCGCCGCCCTCGCCACGAGCTGCATTCAGGCGGCGAGGCGCATCGCGCAAGGAGTCTCGCCCCTGAGCGATGCCGAAGGCGACCTGCTGGTCGCACTCGAAGCACTGGCGAGCCGCAGTTCCGTCGGCAACACCGTGGTGGTGTTCCGTCAGCGTCTCGAGGCGCCATTGGCGATCGATCTCGAAGCGCGCAATCATTTGTACCGGATTGCTCAAGAGGCCGTGCAGAACGCCCTCAAGCATGCCGGCGCCCGGGTCATCGAGATCCGGCTATGGGTGCATTCAGAGGGCCTCAGCTTGACGGTTAGCGACGACGGCGTCGGCTTGTCGCGGTCGGGCTCAACCGGCAACGGCTTCGGAATGCGCACCATGCGTTTTCGCGCAAGTTCGATCGGTGCCAGACTCATTGTCGGCGCCCGCAAGGGCGGCGGTGTCTCCATCGCCTGTGAAGTGGCGCACAGTCAAGTCCAGGCCGCAAGCGCCTGAGCGCTCAGGGGTGTGCGGCGCAATGAACCCCAGGGGCGGAACTGCCCGCGAATTGCGAACTCTTATATAATGACAGCGATCGAAACCACCCACGGCAAGCATTGGTGACGTTATGAAATGGCCCACAGCGTTCCGTTCACTTTCCCTGATTGCGGGCGGCTTTATTGCGGCGCTCGCGATGACCGGCCCCGCGTTCGCGCAGCATGCGGCAGGGGTGGGCCATGCCGGAGTCGGCGGCTACCGTGGCGGGTACGGCGGGTTCCGTGGCGGCTACGGCGGGTTCCGTGGCGGCTATGGCTGGCGAGGCGGGTATGGCTGGAGGGGCGGGTGCTGCTTCTACGGACCCTGGGGATGGGCGGGACTTGGCTTGGGTTTGTACTTTGCAACGCTGCCGCTGTACTACTCGACCCTTTGGTGGGACGGCATTCCTTACTACTACGCGGACAACACCTACTATCGATGGAATGGCGCGGTCAATCAGTATGAAACCGTGAGTCCGCCGCCCGAACTTCAGAACCCGTCGGCCGGGCAGCCGGGGCCTGCCGCCTCGGAGTTGATCGCGTATCCCAAGAATGGACAGAGCCCGGAGCAGCAAGGGAAGGACAAGTTCGAATGCCACCGCTGGGCTGTCGGGCAAACCGGATTCGACCCGACCCAACCGGGTGGCGGCAGCGCGCCCGGCAACCGTGCCGATTATTTGCGGGCTCAAGGGGCCTGCCTCGAGGGACGCGGATATAGCGTGAGATAGCCGGTCGGCGCGGGATTCAGGGGATCCCCGGCCGTCCGGTCTGGCCCGTCGCTGCCTCGACACCAGGCCACTGTCGTGCCAGAATACGCGGTTTTGGCGCCGGCCTTCTGCGGCGCAACTCATCACTCTTTCACGGAACCTCGCTATGCCCCGCACTACGCCCCTTTCCGATATCCGCAATATCGGCATCATCGCCCACGTCGACGCCGGCAAGACCACGACGACCGAGCGCATTCTGTATTACACCGGGCGTAAGCACACCATCATCGATATTCACGATACCAAGGACCTCAAGACCTCGACCACCACCGACTACCTGGAGCAGGAGCAGAAGCGCGGCATCACCATTCAAAGCGCCGCGGTGTCGGCGTTCTGGCGCGACAAGAAGATCAATCTCATCGATACTCCGGGACACGTCGATTTCACGATCGAGGTCAACCGTAGTTTGCGCGTGCTGGACGGGGCCGTGGTGGTGTTCGACGGAGTCGCCGGCGTTGAGCCGCAATCGGAAACCAACTGGCGCCTGGCCGACAACTACGGCGTTCCGCGCATTTGCTACGTCAACAAGATGGACAGAAGCGGCGCGAACTTCCTGCGCTGCCTGGACATGATCAAGAAGCGCCTGGGCGCGCGTCCGCTGCCCGCGCAGATACCGATTGGATCGGAAGAGAATTTCAAGGGGATGGTGGATCTCGTCGAGATGAAGGCGCTGGTTTGGGACTCGGACGACAAGGATGCGCAGTGGCAGAGTCTCGAAGTCACCCCCGATCTCGCCGACAAGCTGAACATCAACACGCCGAGCGACCGCAAGCTCCTCGCCGACATCCCGAAGTACCGCACGGAATTGGTCGACACCTGTCTCGAGCAGGACGACGAGGCCATGGATGCCTACCTCACGCACGGCACCATGCCCTCGGCGGACGTGTTGCGCAAGGCATTGCGCAAGGGCACCATCCACTCCGCATTCACCGTGGTTCTGTGCGGTTCTTCGTACAAGAACAAGGGTGTGCAGCAGGTGCTCGACGCGGTGGTCGACTACATGCCCGCTCCGACCGATGTCGCCTCGATCAAGACCGTCGATGCCGACGGCGAACCGGTCGGCGAGCGCAAGTGCTCGGACGACGAGCCGTTCTCGGCGCTGGCCTTCAAGGTCATCAACGACATCTACGGCGCCCTGACCTTCATTCGCGTCTACTCCGGCGTGCTCACCAAGGGGGCGTCCGTACAGAACTCGACCCGCGGCAAGCGCGAGAAAATCGGCCGCATGGTGGAAATGTTCGCCAAGGAAGCCAACCCCGTCGAAGAGGCCCGCGCCGGCGACATCATTGCGCTGGTGTCTCTGGCGGACACCGAAACCGGCGACACGCTGTGCGACGCCGCCAATCCGGTCGTTCTTGAGCGGATGCGCTTCCCGGATCCCGTCATCAGCGTGTCGGTGAAGTCGAAGCTCAAGTCGGAACAGGAAAAATTCGGTGCCGCGCTCGGCAAGATGGTGCGCGCCGATCCCTCGCTGCACCTCGAGACCGACCGCGAAACGGGTCAAACCATCCTGCGCGGGATGGGCGAATTGCATCTGGAAGTGACCCTGGACCGCATGCGCACCGAATTCGGCGTCGAAGGGACCATGGGCGAGCCGCAGGTGGCCTACCGCGAGACCTTCACCAAGAAATTGACCGAACAGTACATTCACAAGAAGCAGACCGGCGGCTCCGGCCAGTTCGCCGAAGTGTGGATCACCTTCGAGCCCATGGAGCGCGGCGCCGGTTTCGAGTTCGTCGACGAGACCGTCGGCGGCTCGGTGCCGCGGGAGTTCGTGCCGTCGGTCGAGAAGGGCCTGAAGATTCAGAAAGAGGACGGCGTGCTTGCCCATTACCCGACCGTGGATTTCCGCGCGACGCTGATCGACGGCAGTTTCCACGACGTCGATTCCAATGCGCTGACCTTCGAAATCGCCGCCAAGGCGTGCTTTCGTGAAGCGATTCGCAAGGCCGCGCCCATCCTGCTGGAGCCGGTCATGAAGGTCGAGACGGTGACGCCGGGCGACTACTTGGGCGACGTGATCGGCGATATCAACCGCCGCCGGGGCACGATCCTGGATCAGCTTGAGCGCGGCGCCAACATCGCCGTCGTGGCGAACGTTCCGCTCTCGGAGATGTTCGGCTACATCGGCCAGTTGCGTGGCATGACCAGCGGCCGCGCCTCCTACACGATGGAGTTCTCGCACTACGATCCCGTGCCGCGTCAGGTCGCGGACGCCGTCATCGCCGAGGTTGCGAAGGCCAAGGCCGCCGCCGTAGGTTAGAGGGTCGCGGGGG
>JBARBX010000612.1:0-2771 GCA_049793535.1 Steroidobacteraceae bacterium
TCCATGCTGATCGACAGCCGCCACGACAGCACCCGCCGGCTGACCAGCGTTTCGTTGGCGCGAGCCAAGCTCGCGAAACGCGAGGTGAACCAGTCCATTACCGCCGCCAGGTAGACAAATCCCCGGGCCATCGGAATATAGGTGATGTCGGCACACCAAACCTGGTTCGGCCGGTAGATGATCAGACCCCGCAAAAGGTACGGATACACCTTGTTATCCGGATGCCCTTGGCTGGTGTTCGGCTTCTGGTAGATCGCCTCCAACCCCATCACCCGCATTAGCCGCCGCACCCGTTTGCGGTTCACCCCCCAACCATCGCGCCGCAACACCGCAACCATTCGGCGCGATCCGTAGAACGGCGAGGCCAGATACAGCTCGTCCATCCGCCGCATCACCGCCAGATCGTCCGGGGCAACCGGCGCCGGCCGGTAATACAGCGTCGGGCGCGCGATCTTCAGCAGCCGGCACTGTGCTGCGATCGGCAGAACCGGGTGATTGCGATCGACCAGTGCGCGCCGCTCCGGCGGGCTCATGGCGCAGACCTTTTGCGAAAATCCCGCTCCACCGTCAGCTGGCCGATCTTCTCGTACAAAGGTGCCATCTGAGCCTCGGCTGCTGCTTCACTGCCGTTGGGCGCCCCCTTATTTTGCGCGAACAACCCGCCGGTTCCGTCCAGCAGGGTCTTCTTCCAAGCGTGGATCTGGCTCGAATGAACGCCAAACCGGCTCGAAAGCTCGGCCACGGTGCCTTCCTCCCGGACCGCGGCAAGAGCGACCTTCGCCTTGAACTCAGGACTGTGCTTCTTCCGTGTACTTGCCATGTCTCACCTCCGGCCAACCGGCCGTTCCAGGGCGGGACTCTCTCTTAGCAACCTTATGTGGACGGCCCCGGAGATAGCAAGCCGTATCTGGTCAGCTAGAGCGCGTCCTTTAGCGCCACCGATGAGCGCCGTCAGTCCCGTCCGAAGCCTTTTGGCAGCTGGACCGCCTGGAGATCTTCAACATGACCGCGCAGCTCCAGCACGGCGTCAAGCGCTTCCGCTGTCGGGCTGTTTCCAGGCTGGAGGGCAGGTTGCCCCGCCACTCCTGAAACTGACCCAGCATGTCCGCCAACGTCTGCACCGCGTCAGCCCACCGTTCCGGTCGACTGCGCCGATCGGCAGGCCGACGGTATCGGACAACCACCGGCTTCGTCGGCGCAGCCGCGGCGGTCGGCGCGATCCCCGCGGGGTCGTGGTCCTGGCATCCGGGCTTGATATCCCGTGACGCGTCACGAGTGCAATGACGTTCCTTTATGAACCGCCGATCGACCTCGGTGAAAGATCCGGTCAGTTGCGCCCTTATGTCCGGCCTGTCGCGCGGCACATGCCGCTGGCCATCATGGGTGTACGCATGCGTGTCAGGCACCAATCTGTCGGGCGTGCTCAAGGCACAAGGCTGCTAACGGTATTGCCTGAACTGTTCTTGATCACAGTCTTTCCCATCACGCGGTTCAGCGCTTCCTGCCGGATCAGCCGGGCTGACGCCCGCCGCCCACCGTCTTGCGCCAGAACGTCACGCCGCCGCTTCCGTTGCGGCTGCAGCACGTCCTGACGCCCGGTAGACCTCTTTGCGCGTCATCAACGCCCACACGATGCGCGCCATCTTGTTCGCCAAAGCGACCGTCACCAGCCTGACCGGGCGGCGCTCCAGAACCCCTCTGGTCCACGCCCCGACCACGCTATTCCATTGTGGGGCTCGGTAAACCATCGACGTGGCGCCGAGGACCAGCAACTTACGGATCTCCCGGTTGCCCGTTTTGGTAATCCGACCAAGGCGGGTCTTGCCGCCGGTGGAATACTGTCGTGGCACCAGGCCAAGCCAGGCGGCGAAATGCCGTGCGCTTTTGAACACGCTGATGTCGGCGACCGTTGCTGCGATCAGCGACGCGGTGATCGGGCCAACGCCAGGGATCGTGAGCAGGCGGCATGCGGTCTCATCATGCCGCGCGTGAGCGACAATCTCCGCTTCGAGTGCCCTGATACTTTCAGCCAGTGTGCGGCATTGGTCGAATAATCCCGTGAACACCTGGCGCGCCTTCTCCGGGAAGGCCTTATCCGCGTCGACCAACGTCAAAAGCTCCTCGAGCCTGTCGATACCCTTGGGGACGGTCAGGCCGAATTCCGTTGCCAGACCGCGCATGGCGTTCGCCAGCATCGTCTGTTGCTTGACCAGTAGGGATCGCGCCGAATGCAAGGCCAGGATCCCCTGCTGCTCAATGCTTTTGATCGGCACCAACATCATGTCAGGCCGTGATGCGGCTGTGCACAGTGCTGCCGCATCGGCCGGGTCGTTCTTCTTGCCCTTTTTCACGAAGGGTCTGACTGCCTCGGGTGCGATCAGTTTCACCTCGTGTCCAAGATTGGACAGGATCCGCGCCCAGTGATGGGCAGCACCGCACGCCTCCATGACGACGGTGCAGGCCTCCAGCTTCTCGAAGAACGGGATCAGTTCGCTCCTTCGCAGCTTGCGCTTGATCTCCACCTTTCCGCTTTCGTTCACGCCATGAACTTGAAAGACGGACTTGGCGGTGTCCAGGCCGATCATGGTAATGCTCATCGCGGGCGGCTCCCTCTCTGCAGGTTCTCACGACCCGTACTGTGGCACACTGATGCCGTGGGGGCCGTCCACCCCATCTGTCCAGTTTTCGGGGACCACCTCAAACCTCACCAGGGGTACCGCGCAACGCCTTTATGAAACCATCTATTGCGCGCGAGGCCAGGCCGAGAACCT
>JBARBX010000613.1:0-2070 GCA_049793535.1 Steroidobacteraceae bacterium
GTCCTGCATGAAGGGCAGCGAGGCGCGCGCCAGCGCAGTCAGGCTGTAGCTGGAGATGTCGTGCGCCAGGCGAAACCCTTCACGGGTGGTGGCGTCGATGAAGCTGCCGGTGAGCGCCTCGCGCGGCGCGAACGCCACCGCATGCACCAGCACATCGAATCCATCCCAGCGGGTTTTCAGATGCGCGAAGCCCCGGGCTATCTCCTCGTCCGAAGCCACGTCCATGACGAAGGTCAGGTCCGAGCCCAATTGCTTGGCGAGCGGCACCACCCGGTCGGTCATGCGCTCGATATGCGAGAAAGCGAGTTCGGCGCCCTGGGCGTGCATGACCTGCGCGATGCCCCAGGCGATGGAGCGGTCCGTGGCCAAGCCCACGATCAGCGCGCGTTTACCCTTCATGAACCCCATTTTTCTTACCCCTGCTGCCGCTTCGAATCGACGTACATTACCAGGCGTTGTCCGGCTCTGATTTGGTGATGTTTGTTCAGCCCGTTCCAGCTCTTGAGCTGCGGGACCGAGACCTGAAATTGCCGCGATATGCTGTACACGGTATAGCCGCGGTGCACAGTGTAAAGCACCCGGCGGCCCGATCCCGTGCCCTCATCGCGGTAGCGGCGTGTGCTCGCCTTGATGACCAGGCGCTGTCCCTTCACCAGCGTATCGGCCGTCCCCAGGTTATTGAGCCGGGCCAGCGTGCTCACCGGGATGCCGCGGCGGCGCGCGATGCTGCTCAAGGTCTCACCCGCGCGTACCCGATACACGATCTGACGCTGGCGGCGGCCCCCCAGCTCGGGGCGGTCGACGCGCGAGGCGGCAAGCAGCACCTTGTCCGGCAATTGCCCGCTGATTTCGGGAATCTTCAACGACTCACCGACCGTCACCTTGCCGCCCTTCAAATCGTTGATCTTGGAGATCACGGTGGGCGAGGTGCCGTACTGCTTGGCGATGCCGGCCAGAGTCTCGCGGCGCGCCACCTCGTGCACGGTGTAAGGCACCCGGTCCTCGGGCGGCAGAGTCTTGAGCGCCGCCTCGAAGCTGTCGGCGTTGTCGATGGGCACGAGCAAGCGGTGCGGGCCATCCGGGTCGGTGGCCCAGCGGTTGTAGCCGGGATTCAAAGCCGCGAGTTCATCGTAGGCGGTGCCCGCCAATTGGGCGGCGACCTTCAGGTCGATCTGCGAGCCGGTGTCGATGACCGCGAAGTAGGGTTCATTCGGAATCACCGCGAATTCCAGGCCGTAGCGCTCGGGTTCGGCCATCAGGCGTTTCAGCGCCAGAAGCTTCGGCACGTAGGCGCGGGTCTCCGCAGGCAGTTTCAGGTGCCAGAAATCGGTGGGCTTGCCGTGGGCGCGGTTGTAGTCCAATTCGCGCTGCACCGTGTTCTCGCCCACATTGTAGGCGGCGATGGCGAGCAGCCAATCGCCGTCGAATTGATCGTGCAGCGCCTGCAGATAATCGAGCGACGCGCGCGTCGATTCGATCACATCGCGCCGTCCGTCATACCACCAATCTTGCTTCAGGCCAAAGCGAGTGCCGGTACCGGGAATGAACTGCCACATGCCCGCGGCGCGGCTCACCGAGTAGGCAAAGGGTTCGTAGGCGCTCTCCACCACCGGCAGCAGCGCGAATTCCAGGGGCATGCCGCGCGCCTCGACCTCGGTGACCACGTGGTAGAGGTAGCGCTGGCCGCGCTGGAATACCCTTTCCAGATAATCCGGGTTGTGCTCGAACCAGGCGAGCTGCTGATCGATCGCCGGCTCCTGCACCTCATCGAGGGCGAAGCCCGCGCGCATGCGGTCGAACAAATCGTCGTAGTCCTCGCCATTGTGATGCTGCCATTCGCTCGGCATGGCCAGCGAGGGCGTGGCGCCCTTCCCCAGGGTGGTATCGGGGGGAGGAGTCTCCGGCGCCGTGGCTGCGGCCGGCAGCTCGATTTTCTCGGGGACAGGCGGTTTGGCGGGTTGAGCGGCGCAGGCGGCGAGCAGCAGCAGGGCGCCGGCGAGCAAAGCATGTCGGGTGAGGCGTGTCATGGCTTAGCGGAACTGATCTTTCCAGGCGCGCAAGATCCCGAAC
>JBARBX010000614.1:0-2786 GCA_049793535.1 Steroidobacteraceae bacterium
GCCCCCGGTGCTCCGGCAGCGCCCTCCGACAAGACGCAATTCCGCCCCGCGGGTGCGCCCGCCTCGGCTGGCGCAACGCCGTCGCCGGACAAAACCCAATTTCGGCCGGCCGCGGGGACCGCGGCGCCCCCGCCCAATGACCGTACGCAATTCCGGCCGGTATCCGGATCGAAGGCGCCGCCGTCGGAGGAGCCTTCGAGGACCGGAACGTCCATCCCGCGCAGCCCCACGAGCACCCGCGGGACCTCCGCCGGATCCTGGAGCGATTTCGGTCAGGCCGGCGGGATACCCGCGGTGGAGCTCACGATCGGCAGTGTGTTGGCCGACCGGTATGTGCTCGCCAGTATCGTGGCGGGCGGCGACAAGGGAGGCATGGGCGTCGTCTACAAGGCGCTGGATCTGCGCCAGCAAGAGGCCCAGGAACGCCATCCCTATGTCGCCATCAAGGTATTGAACGAGGAGTTCAAGCGCCATCCGGATTCGATCAAGGCGCTGGCTCGCGAAACCACTAAGACGCGCAAGCTATCGCACCCGAACATCATCAGCGTGTACGACTTCAACCGCGACGGCGGCAATGTCTTCATGGCGATGGAATTGCTCGAGGGCAGTGCGCTCAACGATCTCATCCGCAACAATCGCGACCGCGGCGGCGTGCCGCTGGATGATGCGATGCGGATTATTCGCGGCCTCGGCAGCGGGCTCGCGCATGCACATGCGAACGGCATCGTGCATTCGGATTTCAAGCCGAGCAACTCCTTTCTGACCACGGATAACCGGGTCAAGATCCTCGACTTCGGCATCGCGCGCGCCGCCAAAGTGGGCGCGGGCGCCGCCGCCGGCGGCGACAAAACGCTGTTCGACGCCGGCACTCTCGGCGCACTGACGATGCCCTATGCGAGCTGCGAACAGATCGACGGCGGCGACCCCGACACCACCGACGACGTATACGCGCTCGGCGTGGTGAGTTATGAACTGCTGACCGGCCGGCATCCCTTCGAGCGCGCCAATCCGGAGAAGCTGGGGCAATTCGAAAAGACCGATGCGGCGACGGCACGACAGCTCAAGCTGAAGCCGGCTGCCGTGCCCGGCCTGGCACGCGGCCAGTGGCACACCCTGCAGCGCGCGCTGGCGTTCAACCGCGCCGATCGTCCGAAGAGCGCCGAAGAATTCCTCGAAGGAATGGCACCGAAGAAGAAACCCATCGGCGCAATGATCGGCGGCGGCGCTGCGCTGCTCATTCTCGTGGTCATGGCGGCGCTGCTGCTGCCCCCGTACATCGAACGCGGCCGGCTGCAAGCGATCAGCGAGCGTTTGCAATCGAGCGATGCCGACACCGTGGCCAAGGCGCTCGATTCGTTGCGTGCGTATCCGGCCGAGAAACGCAACGGCGTATTGCTGAGCGAGGCGGTGCAGGCGAAATTGTTTGGGTATTTCAACCGGCGTGCGCGCGCGGCGTTCGACGTATCGAGCGGCAAGTACGACTTCAAGACCGCCGTCGGCGCGCTGAAGGAAGCGCAGGGCCTGAGCAAAGCGTATGAGGACTCACGCCAGCTCACCGACTCGATCGATCAGCTCGAAACCGAGCGCAAGGCCGAAATCCTGCGTCAGGCGGAGCGATTTGAGACCTTGCTCAAGGACGGCACGCTGCTTCCGAGCCAGGGTGCCGACAATGCGCAACGCGCGCTGGCCATCATCGCGCAATTGGATCCGACGCATCCGCTGCTCAACGACAAGCGGCTGCCCATTGCCTATACGGCGCAAACCCGAATTGCCCTGGCCGCGGGCAAGACGGATCTTGCCGAACAACTGCTGACCGCGGGGTTGCGCCTTGCGCCCAGCGATCCGAATTTGCTCGATCTTCAGGATCGAATCGGACGCCTGCACTCGGCGGCGCAGCTCGCCGCGCAGGTTGCGGATCTGGAAAAGCAGGCCGGTCCGCTCGCCGCGGCCAGTGCGCGGCTCGAGGATTTCCGGGCCCGACACGACGTGCTCACTCAGTTGCGGCGGGTCGCTCCGGGCAGTGCGGCCCTTGGCGCAGCGCTGGAGCGGTTGGAGGCCTTGATTGGCGCCGAGGTGGCCGCCGCCGCGCAGCAGCGTCAGATGGGCGGCGCCCAAGCCGTGGTCGGCGAATTTGCCGATGTGCTGCCGGAGAAATTCGTCGGCGTGCAGCGCGCCGCCATCGTCCGCGTAATCGGCGAATCGCAGGCCCGCGAGAACACCATGCAGCAACTGCGTACGGCGATCGCGGCGCAAGTCGCCGCCCCCCTCGCAGAAGACAGTTGGGTGGCGCAATTGCAGCGCAGTTTGAAGAATCTCGAAGCTTTGGCGGGACCGAACGATCCAACGCTGCGCGATGCGCGGCAGAAAACCGCCCAGGCGTTTCTGGCTCAGGCGCAGACGTTGCGCACGGCGCAGCGCTTCAGCGAATCCGAACGTGTCCTCGCCCTCGCCAAACTATTCGGCCTCGCCGCCGACCAGGCGGCCGCGGAAAGCGCGGCGCTGGCCCAGGCGCGGTCCGCGCTCGACACGGAAACGCGCGCGCGCGAGGCGCAGGCGCAGGTGACGGCCGCCAAGCAGCGGGTTCTCGACCAAGCGCTCGCCGATCACATCGAGGTGGCCGAATCGCTGTTCACCGAGCTGCAAAAGAAATTGCCGGCGGGCGACAATTTCGTCACGACCGATGCACCGCACGCACTCGGCACCGCCTATCTTGCGCGCGCGCAGCGCGCTGCCTCGGCCGGACGATTCGATGAGGCGCTGCCGTCGGTGAACGCGGCACTTCGAGT
>JBARBX010000615.1:0-3024 GCA_049793535.1 Steroidobacteraceae bacterium
GAGCACGACAGCATGGGCGCGCTCGAAGTGCCGTCGAGCGCCCTGTGGGGCGCTCAAACCCAGCGCGCCGTGCAAAATTTTCCACCCTCGGGCCTGCGCATGCCGCGGGCCTTCATTCGCGCCCTCGGGCTCATCAAGGACGCCGCGGCCCGAGCGAATACCGAGCTGGGCAGCCTGCCGCAGGCGATCTCGGCGGCGATTCAGGCCGCGGCTCTCGAAGTGGCCGCCGGCCGCCATGACGAGCAATTCCCGGTCGACGTGTTTCAGACCGGATCGGGCACGAGCAGCAACATGAACGCCAACGAGGTGATCGCGACCCTGGCGGCGCGAAGCTTGTCGAGGCCGGTGCACGCGAACGATCAGGTCAACATGAGCCAGAGCAGCAACGATGTGATTCCGACCGCCATCCATGTCGGCGCCGCGCTGCTGTTGCAGGAGCGGCTCCTGCCCGCGCTCGAGCGCCTGCGCACGGTCCTCGGCCAGAGAGCCGATGATTTCCGCCAGGTGATCAAGACCGGCCGCACCCATTTGATGGATGCCATGCCGGTCACGCTGGCGCAGGAGCTTTCGGGTTGGCAGGCGCAAGTCGACGGCGCGGTGGCTCGACTGCAATCGGTGACGCCGCGCCTGTACCGGCTCGCGCAGGGCGGCACCGCCGTCGGCACCGGTATCAACGCCCATCCCCAATTCGGGGCGGTATTTGCCCGCTGCCTCGCGGCGAGCACCGGCATCGAGTTTCGCCCCAGCGACAACTATTTCGAGGCGCTGTCGAGCCAGGACACGGCGGCGGAACTGTCGGGCCAGCTCAAGGTCCTTGGTGTGAGCCTGATGAAAATATCGAATGACTTGCGCTGGATGAACAGCGGACCGCTCGCCGGCCTCGGCGAGATCGCGCTGCCGGCGCTGCAGCCGGGCAGCAGCATCATGCCGGGCAAGGTCAATCCGGTGGTGCCGGAATCCGTGGCCATGATGGCGGCGCAGGTGATCGGCAACGATGCGACCATCACGGCGGCCGCGGCGTCGGGAAATTTCCAACTGAACGTCATGCTGCCCCTGATCGCCTATAACTTGCTGCAGAGCCTGGAGCTGCTGGGGATCGGCAGCCGCAACCTGGCCGACAATGCGATCGCCGGATTCACCGTGAACCGGGCGCGACTGGAGGAGGCGCTGGCGCGCAATCCCATCTTGGTGACGGCGCTCAATCCCGTGATCGGCTACGAGCAGGGCGCAGCCATCGCCAAGAGGGCCTATGCGGAGGGCCGGCCTATTTTGGACATTGCCGCGGAAATGACCGGAATGAGCGTGGAAGAACTGCGCCCACTGCTCGACCCGAAGGCCTTGACTGAAGGCGGCATCCACGGCGCCGTTGCCAAAGATTGATGGAATTTCTTTACACGAAATCGCATATCCGCGAGGCTCTCGATCCGCGACCTTCCACCCCGGAGCAGGACTTGCAGTGGCTGGCCGGAGCTTCCGAGGAACTGCGCTCCAAGGTCCGCGCCTCCATATCCGCGGCGCGGGTACCCGCCGCCGTGCTCGTGCCCTTGGTGGAGCGCGACAGCGGCTTGACGGTGCTGCTGACGCAGCGCGCCGAAACACTGAAGGATCACGCCGGGCAGATCAGCTTTCCGGGCGGCCGCATCGAGCCCGAGGATGAGGATGCGTGGCACGCGGCGCTGCGCGAAGCCTACGAAGAAATCGGTCTGCGCGCGGATTGCGTGGAGTTCGCCGGATACTTGCCGGACCACCACGTCATCACCGGCTTTCGGGTGACCCCCGTGGTCGGCTTCGTCAATCCCGATTATCAACTGCGGATCGCCGCGGCCGAAGTTCACGATGTGTTCGAGGTACCGCTCGACTTCATCCTGGACGCCGCCAACCATAAGCCGCGGCGGCGCAAGCTCGGCGAATTGACCATCGAGGTGCACGACATTCCCTACGGCGATCGCAATATCTGGGGAGCCACCGCCGGCATGCTGATGACCTTGAGGCGCATGCTGCAGAGCCGTCATGGAGAGTCCCGGTGAGCCAAGATGCAGGGGGGAGCGGGCGGGTGCAGGAATTGCTCGCCATCATGGCGCGTCTGCGCGCGCCGGACGGCTGTCCGTGGGATCGGGAGCAGAGTTTCGCGAGCATCGCGCCGTACACCATCGAGGAGGCCTACGAGGTGGCCGATGCGATCGCGCGCGGCGACATGCGGCATCTCAGGGATGAACTCGGGGATTTGCTTTTGCAGGTGGTATTTCACGCGCAACTGGCGAGCGAGGCGAATCACTTCGACTTCGAGGCGGTGGCCGGAGCGATATGCGACAAGCTGCGGCGCCGTCACCCCCACGTGTTCGGCGCTGCCGGGCCGCTGACCGCCGCGGCGCAGACTGCCGCCTGGGAGGAGATCAAAGCGGGCGAGCGCCGCGCGGACGGCGGCGAGATCCCAGGTCATTTGGACGGCGTGCCGCAGGCACTGCCTGCCCTGATGCGCGCCTACAAGCTCAGCAAGCGGGCCGCCCGCGTGGGATTCGATTGGGAGCATGCGAGCCAGACCGCCGACAAGGTCGCCGAAGAGCTCGAGGAGGTTCGCGCCGCCGCCGCCAGTGCCGCCGGCTCGCAGGCGCAGGGACAGGTGGGCGCATCGCCGGAGATCTTCGAAGAGGTCGGCGATCTGTTGTTCGCCGCGGCCAACCTGGCGCGCAAGCTCGATGTGGACGCCGAGGCCGCCTTGCGTTCGGCCAACGCCAAATTCGAGCGGCGA
Organism: Steroidobacteraceae bacterium; assembly: GCA_049793535.1. Classification (GTDB taxonomy): domain Bacteria; phylum Pseudomonadota; class Gammaproteobacteria; order Steroidobacterales; family Steroidobacteraceae; genus Bog-1198. The sequence goes on from JBARBX010000615.1 coordinate 2,750, forward strand.
TTTCGCGGCATGGAGTCCCTGGCGGCGCAGCGCGGCCTGGTTTTTGCCGATCTGAAGCTCGATGCGCAAGAGAGGCTTTGGCTAGAAGTCAAGCGTGGCGAGTGAGAGTGAGCTACTGCCGATCGCAGCGCGGCGCGAGGCGATCCTTACGGCCCTGGGCGCGAATCAGGTAGTGATCGTGGCCGGCGACACCGGCTCGGGCAAGAGCACGCAGCTCCCCCAGTACTGTCTCGAGTCGGGGCGCGGCGAGGGCGCGCTGATTGCGCACACGCAGC
>JBARBX010000616.1:0-2427 GCA_049793535.1 Steroidobacteraceae bacterium
ATCGAGGGCGGCGGCCGGTTTCACATCGACATCGGCGAGGGAAGCGGCCGGATCGCGCTTGACCTCAGCCACGGTGCCGACCGGGTAGCCGGCGGGAAATCCGCCGCCCAGTCCCGATGTCACCAACAGATCGCCGACGACCACGTCGGCGCTGGTTGGAAGATAGGGCAGCTTGAGCCGGCCCATATCGCCCGTCCCCACGGCAATGGTGCGCAGTCCATTGCGATTCACCTGTACCGGGATGGCATGGGTCGCATCGCTGATGAGAATGACTTCGCAGGTTAGCTGACCCACGCGCGCGACCTGGCCGAACACCCCGCCGGCATCCAGCACGGCCTGTCCGACGAATACGCCGTCCTGCGCACCCTTGTCGACCAGCACGCGCTCGCGAAATGCGTCCAAATCCAGATTCATGACATTGCCGATGACGAAGCGTGAGGTCACTCCCGCCGTGCTGTCGCGCAGCCCGCGCAAGCGTTGATTCTCGGCCTCCAGCGCCTCCAGGCGTTGCAGGTGGAATTGCGCCAACCGCAGATCTGATTCGAGCCGCGTCTTGTCGGCCCGCAGCCTGTCGCGGGTGGTGATGCTCTCGCGAAACCAGTCCCAGCCCTCGAAGGGACTGGCAACGACGATTTGCACGGGATAGGCGACCACCGAGAGAACCCGGCGAATCCTGCCGAGCTGGTCGTAGCGCTTGTCGACGATGACCAAGCCCAAGGCCAGCAGGGAGTACAGAACGCAGCGGAGCAGCAGTCCCGAAGTCCGGCCCGATGTGTCGGTGTTACGAAAGGCGACCATGGGCGGAAGATTCCCTGGGAGCAGATAGGCTCCTGGTCGCTTGCATTACTCCAGCCCGAATATGCCCGGTCCGTGCTCCTCGGTGAGTTCGAGGATCCGACCGCCGCCGCGCGCAACGCAGGTCAGCGGATCGTCCGCAACCACCACCGGCAGGCCGGTTTCTTCCATGAGCAACTTATCGACGTCGCGCAGCAACGCGCCGCCGCCGGTGAGCACGATGCCTCGCTCGGCGACATCGGCACCGAGTTCGGGGGGCGTTTGTTCGAGCGCCTGCTTGACCGCACCGACGATACCTTGCAGAGGTTCCTGCAGCGCTTCGAGAATCTCATTCGAGTTCAAGGTGAAGCTCCGCGGCACGCCTTCGGACAAGTTGCGCCCCTTGACCGAGATCTCGCGCACAGTTTGGCCCGGATAGGCCGAGCCGATTTCCAATTTGATGCGCTCGGCCGTGGCCTCGCCGATCAGGATGCCGTAGTTGCGACGCACATAATTCGTGATCGCCTCGTCGAATTTGTCGCCGCCGATGCGCACGCTGGCCGCATAGACGATGCCGTTGAGAGAAATGACGGCGACCTCGGAGGTGCCGCCGCCGATGTCGAGCACCATCGAGCCGCGAGCCTCCTGCACCGGAAGGCCGGCGCCGACCGCCGCGGCCATGGGTTCGGGCACGATATCGACGCTGCGCGCACCGGCACCCTCGGCCGATTCCTTGATGGCGCGCCGTTCCACTTGAGTCGAGCCGAAGGGCACACACACCAGAACCCGGGGGCTCGGGCTCAAGAAACGATTGCCGTGCACTTTTTTGATGAAGTACTGCAGCATTTTCTCGGTGTAGGTGAAATCCGCAATGACCCCGTCCTTCATCGGCCGGACGGCGGTGATATGCCCCGGGGTGCGCCCCAGCATGTTCTTTGCCTCCACCCCGACCGCGACGATGATCTTGCCGCCCCGTGTGGGTTCGTCTTGCACTGCGACGACCGAGGGTTCGTTGAGGACGATGCCCCGCTCGCGGACATAAATCAGGGTGTTGGCGGTGCCAAGATCGATTGAGAGGTCATTGGAGAAATAACCTCTAAGGCGTTTGAACATGGGGTATTTTCTGCGACTAAATAGGGTTAAAAAAAGATCGGCTAATGTAACAACCGACACGACATATCACAAGGCAACGTGTATCATTCGGGGCGCTTATTTTGCGTGAGATGGCACGCACTTTTGGGCATTCCTATGAACCTGACCCGCCAAGATGTCGAGAAAATCGCGCACCTCGCGCGCCTTGCAATCACTGAGCAAGAGATGCCGGTGTACGTGACCAGCTTGTCGAGCATCGTGAATTTCGTCGACGAATTGTCGCGCGCCGAAACCGGTGCGGTGCTGCCCATGGCGCACCCTCTCGATGGCCAGCATCAGCGCCTGCGCGCCGATGCGGTGACGGAGAGCGACCATCGCGAGAAGTACCAGGCCAATGCACCGGCGGTGCAAGCCGGCTTGTACATCGTGCCCCGAGTGATCGAGTAGGGCCGAAAGGCCTGCTATTCTTAGGCGACGATGCTTCACAACCTATCCATAGGCGAGCTTGGCCGTGCTTTGCGCGCAGGCGAGACTTCGAGCGTTGAGCTCACGCGGCACTAT
>JBARBX010000617.1:0-4261 GCA_049793535.1 Steroidobacteraceae bacterium
TTGCGGAAGTGGTCAAGCTCGACGTGCAGATCAAAAACGGCAAGGTCGAAGCCTATCGATCGCGAATCAGCGTGTCGTTCAAGTACGAGAACAAAAACTGAGCGTATCGGCCGAACCGGGCAGGATGGAATCGAGCGGCTAATCGCGCGCCGACATTGCGGCCATGCGATCCTGACGCCGCACGGAGATTTCCTCTCTCCCGCCACACTCCGCCACAGTTGCCCCACGGCCTTGCCATAAAGGATTGCGAGACTACCCGTCGAGCCGGTCCGGCTCCGAAAACGGGAGTGTGGCAGCAATGTCTGGTCGCTTGGATGCCTTCTTCGAACTTCTGGGCCGCCTCGGTGGTGTACTGGCCGCAGCCCTTCGATCTCTCGCCACGGCTCTCTGGCGCTTTCGCTGGCGCGTCGTCATTACCGCTGTCCTGGTCTTGATCGTTCATGGCCTGTGGACCCACCCGCCGTTTGCTTCCGTACGCCGCGGCGAGGTCCTCGCACGCACCGACGCCCTCGACGGATCGGTGAACGTCTACACCGGAGGCACGGTTCTCGTGCTGCCCGGGATCCATCAAGTGCGACGCTACTCGATTCGCGATCAGGTCTACCGCCCGAGCGACAGTGCGAGCGCGACCGGCTCGGCCCCCTTCCAGTCGGTCGAGGGTCTGTCGATCGGCGTCGATCTGACGGTTCGCTGGAGCGTGGACCTTGCCCGCCTCGCACGGATGTCAAAGGAATTTCCGGACGACATCGGCGCGGATCTGGTCGCGCCCGCGGTTCAGGGAATCGTCTATCCCACCTTTGCCCGCTACTCCGTGCGGGAAATCTTCTCGCAAAAGCGGACGCAGATACAACAGGCGCTCATTGCCGAGCTCAAGCCAAAATTTACCGCCATGGGTCTGGTGCTGCGCGAAGTCGACATAGGGAAGGTCGATCTGCCTCCCGATTATCGTGCCGGCATGGAGAAGCTGCTTTCCGAGGAACTCGAGACCGAAAAAATTCATTACACCCTTGAGCTCAAGGAGGCGCAGGTCAAGCAGCAGCAAGTCGAGGCCGAGGCCGACAAGGTGCGGCGGCAAACGGCGGCGGAGGCCGCCGGCCAGGAGCAAGTCATTGCAGCCCGCGCGCAGGAGGAAACCATGAAACACATCCTGCCCTTCAAGCAGAAGCAGATCGAGCAACGACAGCTCGAGGCCGAAGCCGACAAAGTCGCGCGTATTCGCACCGCGGAGGGCGCCGCGGAGGCACGCCGCATCGAGGCCAAGGGCGAAGCCGATTCGCGGGTGAAACTCGCGGACGCGGAGGCCTATCGGCTGGATCTGGTGGGCAAGGCGAACGCCGGCCAGATGGAGCGCGAGGGCGCGCTGGTGGCGCGCTATCCGCTGCTGATTCAGAAGACGCTGGCCGACAAGCTGTCCGATAAGGTGCAGGTCATCATCGCACCGCTTCCGGCAGCGGGTAAATTCATCGGCTCGAGCCTCCTCGGCGACCAGAGCCCGGTGAATGCTGTCGACAACGCGGCAGCCGCGGTGACTTCTCAGGCGGGAGTTTCCCGGTGATTCTCGCCCTCACCGCGACGCTCGCCATCGTGGTCCAGGACCACGCGGCGCTGCGCTCAGCGCCGCGCTCGAGCGCCGCCGAGCTGACGCGTCTCTGGCAGGGAGATGTCCTCGAGATCCGCGGCGACCACGCCGGATACCTGAAAGTCTACGATTATCGCCGCGAGCGGGGCGGATACCTGCGAGCGGACGCGGCCCGGCCGGTCGAGGTCTCGGAGACCGCCGCCCCCGGCCTGCTCGCGGTGTTGCGCTTCCTGCGCGAGACGCCGGGGTCCGAGGCGCTCGGTATCAGTTACGGCGCGGCGTATCTCAAGGCCGCACCCCCGCGGGCCATCACCGCCGAGCCCTTCGACGCCATCGCTCAAATGGCCGAGCGGCTCGCCGATCAAGCCTCAGGCAGCACGGACCATCTCGCCGATTTCGCCCCGCACCTGGAAGCCGTAGAACAACTTGGCGTTCGAATGCGCAATTTCGAGCGTAACGGTCGGATGCGGTTCTGCTACGACGGGGAATTGTTTCATCGCATTCTGGCGCTCCCCGGGGCGCAGCCGGAGGAGCGGGCGCACGCAGTGCTCGGTCTCACGCGGCCCGATTGCATCGATCCGGATTTAGGCCCCGCCCCGCGCGCCGCTGTCGACACTGAACGCGCCCAACTGCTCGAGCAGGTCAAAGACGCCGAATTGAACGCCATGACGAGGAGCCGCGTGCGCGTGCGGCGCGCCGGCGTGTGGGCCTCGCTGAGCTTTGGCCAGGACCGCCGCCGCGAACCCTCGGGCGCCGCGGCGGAACGCGCACTCGCGGAGCTTCTCGCTGTGCATCCGGATGATCTCGGTGATGACCGGCGGCCGGAGTACGTGGACGCGGTGCTGCGGGTCAGTGCCATCCGGTGGGCCGGGGCGCCGCCCGCACCGCAGCCGGGACCACTGATTCTCAGCGCGACGCCCGGCGATCCGGGTCAAACGTGCATTGCCCTGGAGGATGTGCATCGTCCCGGCGTCGCGGCCATCATCCGGCGCTGCACCTACGGGATAGTGAGGATGGCCTCGGTACAGGTCATCCCTCAAGGTCCGGCGTTGGTGCTCGCGGTGCAGCCGCTCGAGAGCTGGCGCGAGCTTTGGGTATTCCATGAAAGGGGTGGAAGCTGGACGATCGACGTGATCTCGCCCGGTCTCGACAATCCCGAGGAAGGCTACGTCGATTTTGCGGGCTATGCGCCGGGCACCCGGCGCCTGCTCATCGCGAGAGAGGTAAAGGACCGCGGGCGATTCCGGCGCAGCTTCGAGGAACTGCGGCTCGATGACCTCGCCCTGGTGCGGCAGGCGAGCGATCCGACGCTCTTGCGGGACTTCGGTCGATGGCAGGACGTTGCGTGGCGACGGGGCACGCTGGCGCTGCACTAGCGCTCACGAGACGGCACTCATATGATCAACCGTGGGCGCGGTCGGCGCGCTCACTGAGGAGTCAATAGTGAAAGTACATTGCCGCATGGCCATCATGGCGTTGTTGAGCCTCGGTCTGGCCGCGCCGGGGCTCTTGGTGGCCCAACAGACCGAAAAGTCGGTCCCCGGACTCCATGATTTCGATTTCTTGGTGGGTCACTGGCAGGTTCATCATCGAAAGCTGAAGGAGCGGCTAGTCAACAATCACGAGTGGATCGAATTCGAAGGGACATTGGTCAGCCAGCCACTGATGGGCGGCTACGCCAATGTCGACGACGACGTCTTCGAGGTTCCGGGCGGCGCCTATCGCGGCGTGGCTCCGCGTTCGTTCGATGCCAAGTCGCACCAGTGGTCGATCTGGTGGATGGACAGCCGGACGCCAACGGCGCCCCTGGATCCCCCCGTGAAGGGTGGTTTCCACCATGGCGTAGGAGTCTTCTACGCCGACGATACTTTCAACGGAAAACCCATCCGCATGCGATTCATCTGGTCCAAGATCACTCGCACGACATGTCACTGGGAGCAGGCGTTCTCGCCCGACGGTGGCAAGACTTGGGAGACCAATTGGGTGCAGGAGCTCAAGCGAGTTCAATAGCCGAGGCCGGGCGGGAATCAACTCGCTGTTGGTAAGGAGGGTTTGATGATCACACGGCGCGCAATCGATTCACCGGCCGAGACGTCCGGCTGCGCAGCCCCGCGCTCTTCATGTGCTCGATGAATGCCCGCAGTTTGGGCAAAACCTGACGTCTGTCCAGGTGGTATAGAAAAACCCCCGGCGTTGTGACGGCGAAGGCCGTGAGTACCGCGCGCAGCCGGCCGTCCGCAATTGGCGCTTTGACGAGCGGGCCGGGTGCCTGTGCAAGTCCCATACTCTGGATCGCCGCTCCGAGGAGCGTGGGGTAGTCGCTCGCGATGAGCGGTCCGGAGACCACCGCCTCGATTGTTTTGTTGCCGTCGAGGAGGCGCCAAGGCGCGATTGCGCCGTTCGAGCGGCGCATGCGCAAGCAGGCGTGCCGGCGCAATTCGTCCACGCGCTCCGGGCGGCCGTGACGCGCCAGATAGTCGGGACTGCCGACGATCACGAACGGGAACGGCGGCGTCAGCCGCACGGCTACCATGTCGGGCGAGATGAATTGGCCGAGACGGATACCCGCATCGAACCCGCCGGTCGCAAGATCCACCATCTCGTCACTGGCGGCGATCTCCAGTTCTATCTCGGGGTACGCCTGGCAAAAAGAGGCGATCACCGGCTCGAGGATAAGCGGGA
>JBARBX010000618.1:0-3686 GCA_049793535.1 Steroidobacteraceae bacterium
GCAGGTGATTCCGCACATCACCGACGAAATCAAGTACCGGATCCGCATGGGCGCGGGCGACTCCGACGTGTGCATGGTGGAAATCGGCGGCACCGTCGGCGACATCGAATCACTGCCGTGTCTCGAGGCCATCCGCCAAATGGGCGTGGAACTGGGGCGCAATCAGGTGCTGTACATGCACCTGACCTTGGTGCCCATCGTCGGCGGTTCCGGCGAGATCAAGACCAAGCCCACCCAGCATTCGGTCAAGGAACTGCGCGGGATCGGCATACAGCCGGACATACTGCTGTGCCGCTGCGTGCAGTCGTTGCCCGACGAGCAGCGCCGCAAGATCGCGCTGTTCACCAATGTCGAAGAGCGCGCCGTCATCTCCGGAGTGGATGCCGACGACATCTACAAGATTCCGATGCTGCTGCACGAAGAGGGCTTGGACGACATCGTGATCGACAAGCTGCGCCTCGACGCACCGCCCACCGACCTGCCCGAGTGGCGGGCGGTGGTGGCCGCCAAGCAGAATCCCGATGCCGTGGTCGACATCGGCATGGTCGGCAAGTACGTGCAGATCCGGGACTCGTACATCTCGCTGAACGAGGCGCTGATGCACGGCGGCATCAAGACCCGTACCCGCGTCAATATTCATTACTTCGAGTCGCAGGACATCGAGCGCATGGGGCCTGCCGCGCTGCAAAACATGGATGCCGTTCTGGTGCCCGGAGGCTTCGGCGACCGCGGCATCGAGGGCAAGATTCAGGCCATACGCTTCGCCCGCGAAAACCGCATTCCCTATCTGGGTATTTGCCTGGGGATGCAGCTAGCGATCATCGAATACTCCCGCAACGTGCTCGCGCTCAAGGGCGCTAACAGTACCGAGTTCGACCGCGCCACGAATCATCCGGTCATCGCGTTGATCACCGAGTGGCAGGACCTGGGACGCGGCCAGCAGGTCCGCGACGAGAAGTCCGACCTGGGCGGCAGCATGCGCCTCGGCGCGCAGGAAGCGCGGCTCACGCCCGGCTCGCTGGCGCACTCGATCTACGGCAAGCCCTCGATATTCGAGCGGCATCGCCATCGCTACGAATTCAACAACCACTATCTCGAGGAGTTGAGCGCGGCGGGCCTGAGTTTCTCGGGATTCTCGGCGGACGGGCTGGTGGAGTTCATCGAGCTGCGCTCGCACCCGTGGTTCGTGGCCAGTCAATTCCACCCCGAATTCACCTCGACGCCGCGCGACGGGCATCCCCTGTTCACGGGATTCGTCCGGGCCGCGCGGGTGTACCGCGCCGCGCTGCAGCCCGGGCGCGCCACCGCATGAAATTGCTGTCGTTCGAGGTCGGACCCGAGCGGCCGTTTTTCCTGATTGCCGGACCCTGCGTCGTCGAAAGCGAAGGCCTGGTGCTCGATGTCGCGGGCCGCTTGAAGGAGATTACCGGCAGGCTCGGCATTCCGTTCATATTCAAGGCCTCGTACGACAAGGCCAATCGATCCTCTCGTTCGAGCTTTCGGGGACCCGGAATCGAGGCCGGTCTGAAGGCCCTGTCGCGGGTGCGCGAACAGATCGGAGTTCCGGTGCTCACCGACGTGCACGAGGATACGCCGCTCGGCGAAGTGGCCGCCGTCGTCGATGTGCTGCAGACGCCGGCATTCCTCTGCCGGCAGACCAATTTCATCGTCGCCGTCTGCTCGCAGGGCAGACCCGTGAACATCAAGAAGGGTCAGTTCCTGTCGCCCTGGGAGATGCAGAACGTGGTGGACAAGGCGCGCTCCGCCGGCAACACGGAAATCATGGTCTGCGAGCGCGGATTCTCCTTCGGCTACAACAATCTGGTGACCGACATGCGCTCCCTCGCCATCATGCGCGGCACCGGCTGCCCCGTCGTCTTCGACGCCACGCACTCGGTGCAATTGCCCGGAGGCAAGGGCGACTCGTCGGGAGGCCAGCGTGAATTCGTGCCGGTGCTCGCGCGCGCCGCGGTGGCGGCGGGGGTGGCGGGGGTATTCATGGAAACTCATCCGAATCCGGCGGTGGCGCTGTCCGATGGACCGAATGCCTGGCCCCTGGACCGCATGGCGCCGCTCCTGGCGACGCTCAAGGAACTGGACATGGCAGTGAAGCAGCAACCATTCGAGGAAAATCTGTTATGAGTCGGATCGTCGATATTCGCGGCCGCCAGATCATCGATTCGCGCGGAAACCCCACGGTCGAGGCGGATGTGCTGCTGCATTCCGGCATCGTCGGCCGGGCGGCCGTTCCTTCCGGAGCCTCCACCGGTTCGCGCGAGGCCGTGGAATTGCGCGACGGCGACGCGAAGCGCTTCGGCGGCAAGGGCGTTCTCAAGGCCGTCGCGCACGTCAACGGGCCGTTGCGCGATATGCTGCTGGGTTTCGATGCCCAGGATCAACGCGGGCTCGATGCGCGGATGCTCAAAGCCGACGGCACGGATTTCAAGTCGAACCTGGGTGCGAACGCGATTTTGGCCGTGTCGCTGGCGTCGGCGCACGCCGCCGCGCGCGATGTGGGGCTGCCGCTGTACCGGCATTTGAGCGGGCCCGGCGATTTGACTCTGCCCGTGCCCATGATGAACATCATCAACGGCGGCGCGCACGCCGACAACAGCGTCGACATCCAAGAGTTCATGATTCTCCCCATCGGCGCACCATCCTTCTCGGAAGCCGTGCGCTACGGGGCCGAAATTTTCCACTCCCTCAAGAAGGTATTGCACGCCAAGGGGCTCAATACCGCGGTCGGAGACGAAGGCGGCTTCGCGCCCGACCTGCCGTCCAACGAGGCCGCCCTCACCACCATATTGGAAGCCATCGACAAGGCCGGCTACCGGGCGGGCAAGGATATTTATCTGGGGCTGGATGTCGCCAGCACCGAGTTTTTCAAGGACGGCGTGTACCAGCTTGAGTCCGAGGGCCGCAGATTCAACTCCACCGAATTCGCGGATTATCTAGCGAGTCTCGTCGCCAAGTATCCGATCGTGACCATCGAGGATGGGATGAGCGAGGGTGATTGGGAGGGCTGGGCGATTCTCACCCGCAAGCTGGGATCCAAGGTGCAGCTTGTGGGAGACGACTTGTTCGTCACCAACACCAAGATCTTCGCGGAGGGCATCGCCAAGAAAATCGCCAATGCAATTCTCATCAAGCCGAATCAGATCGGCACATTGACCGAGACTCTGGCCGCCATCGATATGGCCTACAAGGCGAAATACGCCGCCGTCGTATCGCACCGCTCGGGTGAAACCGAGGATTCGACCATCGCCGATATCGCCGCCGGGACCACCGCCACCCAGATCAAGACCGGCTCGATGTCGCGCTCGGACCGGATCGCGAAATACAATCAATTGCTGCGGATCGAAGGGGAGCTGGGCGGCAAGGCGGCCTATGCCGGAGCTCGCGCATTATCGGTACCAATCTCTTAAGAGTTCATGCTAAGCTACTGTCCCCATGAGGATTTTCGCCGCCATCCTGGGCCTGGCCCTGATTTTGCTCCAATACCGGCTGTGGCTGTCGGATCAGGGAATTCGCGAAGTTTCACGCCTTCAGGCGGCCATCGATGCCAGAGCCTCGGCGAACCGCGAGCAATCTGAGCGCAATCGGCAATTGGTTGCGGAAGTGACTGATCTCAAAGTCGGGTTGGCCGCGCTCGAGGAACGAGCCCGCAGCGAACTCGGCATGGTGGG
>JBARBX010000619.1:0-6403 GCA_049793535.1 Steroidobacteraceae bacterium
GGTTCAACCGGCAGGCCGCGCGCTTGCTGGGCCTGCGCCGTCCGATCGACCTCGGGCTGCGGATCGACAACCTGATTCGATCCCCGGAGTTTGTGCACTACCTGCACGGCGATGATTTCGCCATGCCGTTGGTGATTCGGCCGCCGGTGCAGATGGATCTTTACCTCGCCCTCCAGGTCGTGCCCTATGGAGGAGGCCAGTCCCTGCTGCTGGTGCGCGACGTGACACGGCAGATGCGCCTCGAGGCCATGCGCAAGGACTTCGTCGCCAATGCCTCGCACGAGCTGCGCACGCCTCTGACCGTGATTTCGGGATACCTGGATACGCTGGCGGACGACCCCTCCATCGACCCGGCGTGGTCCGGTCCCATCAAGGACATGCGTGCCCAGGCGCAGCGCATGAACGCCATCATCGCCGATCTCCTGGAGCTGTCGCGCCTGGAGGCGACGGACGGCGAGGCACCTCGCGACGGCATCGATGTGCCGAGCATGCTGGAGCGGTTGCATCGGGATGCCCTGGCGAGCGCCGATCGGCCGCGCCAGGTAGTCGTGGAACTGCAGTCCGAAGACGGCTTGTTCGGTTCCGCGCACGAGCTCGAATCCGCGTTCACCAATCTGCTGGTGAACGGCATGAAGTACACGCCGGCCGAGGGCACGGTGCAGATGCGCTGGTGGGCGGACGGCGAGGGAGCTTATTTTTCCGTGACCGACAGCGGCATCGGCATCCCCGCGGAACACATCCCGCGGCTGACCGAACGATTCTATCGGGTCGACGCCGGCCGTTCGCGCGGGGAGGGTGGCTCCGGGTTGGGCCTCGCCATCGTCAAGCACGCCTTGCAGCGGCACGGCGGCTGGCTCGACGTGCAGAGCGTCGAGGGCAAGGGCAGTACGTTTACCTGCCATTTCCCGCAGGCTCGAATCTGGCACCGCGCGGTGCGCGAGGCCGTGAGTGCCTAGCGGCCGGTCACAAATATCGCCGGCAGTGTTGACGTAGCAGGCAATCGGATGTAAACGAACGCGAGTAAAATTGATTGTCTCCATGCATTGAGCGCCAAGGTAATTATTATGGAAACGGCCGACCTCACCCACCACATCTCGCGGCGCTTCAACGAAGACCTCGAGAAGGTTCGCAATCAGGTGCTGCAGATGGGCGGCTTCGTCGAGCAGCAGCTGCACAAGGCGATTACCGCTCTGGTCGAAGGCGACAGCCGCTTGGGCGAGTCGGTCGCCACCGACGACTACAAGGTCAACGGGATGGAGGTGTCCATCGACGAGGAGTGCAGCCGGATCCTCGCGATCCGTGCGCCAGCGGCCGGAGATTTGCGGGTGATCGTCGCCATCATCAAGACCATCACCGACCTGGAGCGTATCGGCGACGAGGGCGAGAAAATCGGCTACATCGCCTCGCGGCTCGCCACCATGGAGCGTCCCGCCGACAAGTACCGCGAGGTCAAGCATTTGGGCCGGCAAGTCGCCCAGATGGTGCATGACGCGCTCGATGCCTTCGCCCGCATGGATTCGCAGGCCGCTCTCAAGACCGCGCGCGAGGACAAGATGGTGGACGAGGAATACGAGTCGATTCACCGTCAGTGCATCACCTTCATGATGGAGGATCCGCGCACCATCCGGCGCGCGCTCGAAATCATGTGGATCGTGAGAGCCCTGGAGCGGATCGGCGATCACGCCAAGAACATCTGCGAGTATGTGATCTACATGGTGCACGGCAAGGACATCCGCCACACCTCGCTCGAGGACGTCGCCAAGCAAATCGACGCGGCGCACGCTCTCGCGCGCGGCTGATGACCGCACGCCAGGGAAATCTACTCGGGTTCGCGGCCTGCGCAGGACTGCTGGCCTATGCCTATTACGCGCAAGCAGTACTGCACTTGGAGCCCTGCCCGCTGTGCATATTCCAGCGCGTCGGTGTGTTCGCGCTGGGGATCGTTTTCCTGATCGCGGCGGCGCACGACCCGGTGGCCTGGGGGCGGCGCGTGTATGCGTCGCTCATCGCCCTGGCCGCGCTCGCCGCCATCGGCGTGGCGATGCGGCACCTGTACATCCAGAGCCTGCCCGAGGGCAGCGTGCCGGCCTGCGGAGCCTCGCTCGATTTCATGCTCAAGGTGTTCTCGTTGAGCGAGGTCCTGGTCAAGGTACTGACCGGCTCCGGGGAATGCGCGCGGGTGACCTGGCAATTTCTGGGACTGGCCATGCCCGGATGGGTGCTCATCGCGGCTTTCGTGCTGGGTGGCTACGGCGTATGGATCAATCTGCGGCGCCAGGCGCCGGTTCTGCGCTTCTGAACCCTTGGCCGTGAAGTCCGATACCTTGATGTTGACCGAGGAGCTGATCGCGCGCGCATCGGTCAGTCCCACCGACGGCGGCTGCCAGGCGCTGATGGCCGCCCGCCTTCAGTCCATCGGTTTCTCCGTGGAGAATCTACGCTTCGGACCGGTGGACAATTTCTGGGCCAAGCGCGGGCACGGCGGGCCGGTGTTCTGCTTCGCGGGCCACACCGACGTGGTGCCGTCGGGGCCGTTGGATGAGTGGCGCAGCGATCCCTTTCAGCCCGTGATCAAGGACGGGCTCCTGTATGGGCGCGGGGCGGCCGACATGAAGAGCGGCCTGGCGGCCATGGTGACCGCCTGCGAAGAATTCGTGCGCCGCCATCCGGCGCACCGCGGCACCATTGCGTTCCTGATCACCAGCGACGAGGAAGGCCCTTCGGTCGACGGCACGCGCCGCGTGGTCGAGGTACTGCGCGAACGCCAGGAGAGCATCGACTGGTGCCTGGTCGGCGAGCCGTCGAGCGAGACGGCGCTGGGCGACACCATCAAGATCGGCCGACGCGGCTCCTTGAGCGGGCGGCTCACGGTGCACGGCGTGCAGGGACATATCGCCTACCCGCAGTTCGCGGACAATCCGGTGCATGCCGTGGCGCCGGCCCTGGCCGAGCTCGCCGCCCGCACCTGGGACCAGGGCAACCGGCACTTTCAGCCCACCACCTTCCAGGTGTCGAATATTTCCGCCGGCACCGGCGCGCCCAATGTCATTCCAGGGGAATTGAAGGCCCGCTTCAATCTGCGCTTCTCCACGGAGCAGACCGTGGAGGGGTTGAAGGCCGTGGTCGAGGAAATATTGGCGCGCCACCGCGTCAACTACTCGCTGGAGTGGTTCATTTCCGGATACCCCTTCCTCACCGTTCCCGGCGATTTGTCGGAGGCCGCCACCCGCGCCGTGCAGGAGCAATTGCAAATCACGCCGAAACTCTCGACGGGCGGCGGAACGTCCGACGGCCGCTTCATCGCCCCCATGGGCGCCCAGGTGATCGAAATCGGTGTGATCAACGAGACCATCCACAAGGTGAACGAGTGTGTGCGCGTGGCGGACATCGATCGCCTGCAGCGAATTTATCTGCGCACGCTGGAGCTTCTGCTCGCGACCTAGGCTAGCGCGCGTTTCCCGCCAGACCTATGGAGTTGACCACCTTGACGACTCCCGGAACCTGGTGCGCGACGATTTCGGCCATTTGTAGCTGATAGTCCGTATCGACCAGGCCGTAGAGATATACCACGCCGCCGATGACCTGCACGTCGATCAGGTTGGGGGGCTGTAGCTCCGCATGCTTCGTAAATGCAGCGTCGACGCCGGCCGCGATCTTGGAATCGCCGGGGCAGCCTTGGAATCCGCATTTCCTATACGCTGCACAGCCGGCGACGCCGAGTGCCAGGCTGACGGCCGCTGTCAGCGCGTAGATCCGCCTACGCCGATTCGTCATGTGTAGTCACTTGATTGAACGCAATGGGCGACAGCTTCAATGATACCCGCAACGTCGTTCCCGCATTGGGCTTGCTGTCGATGTGCAGCTCGCCGCCGATGAGATCGGCTTGCTCGCGAAGCCCGACGATGCCGTAGTGTCCCGGCCGAAGCGCCGCCGGATCGAACCCGACGCCGTTGTCCTCGATCTGCAATTCCAATTTCCCGTCACCCGTGGATCGCAAGCGAACGTCGGCTCGAGTCGCCCTTGCGTGCCGCTCGACGTTGCGCAAGGCCTCTTGCGCCATCCTCACGATGGTTTCCGCCCGCTCGTCGCCAAAGCGGGCGGCCTCCGTGTCCGCGCTGAATTCTCCGGACAAGCCGGTGTGGTTGATGAAGCGTTCGAAGACGTTGGCAAGCGCCGGTCCCAGGCCGGTTTCCCGCACCGCCGTGACCCGCATCTGGGTGATGGCCGTGCGCGCCTCCTGCAGCCCTTCGCGGGCGACTTTCTCCGCACGCGCAAGTTCGTCGGCGACCGCGGTGGGATCTCGCGTCTCGAGCCGCCGCAGAAATCTGATCTGGCTGAGCATGGCCATCATTGAATGGGCGAGGGTATCGTGCAGGTCGCGGGCGATCTTCAGCCGTTCACGCACGATCGCGGCGTAGCGCGATTCTTCGGCGAGCCTTTCCACTTCGCGTGTGCGCACGGCGACTCGACGCTCGAGCTCGCCGCGCTCCTGCTGCAAATCGCCCAAAATCTTCGCGAATGCGCGCCCCAACTGGGCCACTTCGTCGGTCCCGCCCGGAATTTCTATTTTCGCCGATTCATCCTCGCCGAGAGCGGCCACCGACACAGCCAGCCCCTGCAGCCTGCGGGTCAGATGACGCGCGCCCAGGGTTCCCAACAGGGCGGTCGCAACACCGAGGCACATGGATACCCACAGAATCCTGAGCTCCACGGCGTCCGCGCGCTGGTACACCCGTTCGTTGGGCTCGCTCAACAAAACCTGCCATCCCAGCGACGCGACGTCCTTGCCGGCGCCGAGCAGCGATCGGGAGACGAGGACATGGCGCCCGTCCGGCAGGCGCTCGAATTGCGGCGCATTCGGCAACTCTGGGGAAGATTCGGACGTGGCGGCTGCCGGCCTCTCGTCCAAGGGCAGACCGTTCCAGGGCTTGTGCCGCATATCCTCCGGTCCGATGAGAACGATGCCGTTGCGGTCGAGCACATAGGCACCGGTCGCGGCCCGCGGATCTGTTTCGTCGGTTAGGCGCTCCGGATGATGGGCCGCCCGGCGCCAGCTTACGTGGGCCGCGATCGTGCCCACAATGCGGCCGGCTTCACCACGCACCGGAATGGCCACATCTCCCAATTCCGCCGCATCGGCGGCCGGTAATGGTTGAGGATGGCGCCTCTCCCCGATCAGGCCAAGCCACGGCTCATGAATTCCGGAAGAGAACCAGGGGCTCGCTTTGACGTCGTCACCCTGATGCAACGCGCCATTCGAGCGGACGACGATGCCGTTTGCATCCGCGGCGGCAATCCAATCGAGTTGCGGATAAGCGGCCAACAGCTCGTCGAATACGCCGCGCAGGTCGGTGGGCCTGCCAAGACCCGCGGCACGCACGGCGTCGAAGCGCACCGAGAGCGCCTGACCCAAATCGGAACTGAGTTGGTCCGTTTCGAGCGACAGGCGTCGAATGTGCTGCTGGAGCACATTTTCCCTGGCAATGCTGCCCACCCAGAGCGCGGCCGCGATAGAAAACGTCGCCGCCAGAGCGATGATCAGCCACATCGCGGATGCCGCGAGACTGCGCCGTGGGTCGATGCTCGACAGCAGCGAGCCGGGTTTGTCAGCGATTCTTGGGGCGGCCATGTCGTTACGTTAACAGGTGACTAAAGTCACTTCCAAACCGTGCACCGCGAGCCGCATGATTGCAACCCAGGACGACAGGGTTATCGAGGTGCGCGCGCATGACGCCGGATGATAGGACCACACAGCCTGCGATCCGCATCGTCATTGCGGAGGATCAGGCGCTCGTGCGCCGGGGCGCCGCGATATTGCTGTCCATGGAGCCCGACATGGAGGTGGTGGGTCAGGCCCGCAACGGCGTGGAAGCCGTCGAACTCGCGCAACTGCTCCACCCGGACGTGATCTTGATGGACTTGCACATGCCGCTGAAGGGTGGGGTGGCCGCCACCCGCGAGATCACGCGAGACCTGCCCAATACTCAAATTCTCGTGCTGACGACGCTCAATGACGATGAAACGGTGTTCGAGGCGGTGCGGGCCGGCGCCCAAGCCTACTTGTTGAAGGATGCGGCGGAAGATGAGCTGCTCGAAACCATCAGGGCCTTGCGGCGCGGCGAGTCGCGGCTGACCCCGCAGATCGCCCGCAAGGTCATGGATCAATTCCGCCGTCTGGCGCAGCCGCCGCCCACGAACGCCGCGCACGAGGACGCGCCCGGCGCACACCCGCCCGAACGGAGTTCGCCGGCCCACAAGAGCCCCTTCGATGCGGAGGCGTTGAGCGACAAGGAGGAGAAGATTCTGCAGCTCATCGCCGAGAGCATGACCAACCGTCAGATCGCCAATACCCTGTTTCTTGCCGAAGGCACCGTGAAAAACTATGTCAGCCGCATCATGGAAA
>JBARBX010000620.1:0-2140 GCA_049793535.1 Steroidobacteraceae bacterium
TGAACCGGCGGCGGCGCTGCTGGAACGGCGCTGGTTTGCAGCCTTCAAGGCCGCCTCCGGCGTCCGTGCCGAATGCGAGTCCCTGCTGGAATCAATGTCGATCGTGGAGACGGCCTGGAGCCGCGCCCGCGCACGACTGTCCGAGCTCGAGGCGCTGCGCGATGCGCTTGGAGAAGAACTCGAGACTTTGGATCAGCGCGAGGAGCTAGTAGCGGACCAATCTTCCAGAAACATGTCCGATGCGGTGATATCGGCGGCCTAAGCCTGTAAGCCGGCGTTACCCTGCACCGCCCACGGACGGCGCCCAACGCTTGCGCCGCAATGCGCGGTAATTGACCGGCGAGGAATACGATACCAGGGCCGGAATCGACAACTGGTCCGCGATGTTACTCGGTCTCGAGCCGCGGTACGCCAAGTTGCATCCGGTCGAGCACAGGAGCTAAATGCCGGGAGTCGTACGGTGCTCGATCGGGACGAAGAGTTGAATGAGCGGCCCAGAAGACTCTTACCGTAGGCGAAGACGTTCGCCATATCGAGATCGGAGAGTGGTCGGGAGAGCGCCGCTGCCTGCCTCCGCATCCGCAAAGGCCAATTAACCGAGCACGCCGCGCGAACGCGCTCGATAACAGCATTCTGGCGGGGGCCGAATCATGATCGAAATCGGACAACCATCACCCTCGATCGACCTGCTACCGGTTCTTAGTCGATATGCGGGGCTGCACGCGGTCGTCGTGGGTGACCTGATGCTTGA
Organism: Steroidobacteraceae bacterium; assembly: GCA_049793535.1. Classification (GTDB taxonomy): domain Bacteria; phylum Pseudomonadota; class Gammaproteobacteria; order Steroidobacterales; family Steroidobacteraceae; genus Bog-1198. The sequence goes on from JBARBX010000620.1 coordinate 752, forward strand.
CGAGTACTTCGCAGGAACCGTGGAGCGGATATCGCCCGAAGCTCCAGTTCCGGTGGTTCGCGTGAAGAACATGGAGCGGCGACTCGGAGGCGCCGCGAATGTCGCGCGCCAGGTTGCGGCGCTTGGCGTCTCGGTCAGCCTGGCGGGGGTTCTCGGCGCCGATGCCGCGGGCGACGACGTGCTGCAGCTTTGCGCCGATGCCGCGATTGATACCCGCGCAGTACTGCGGTCGGCCGACCGAAATACGACGCGCAAGCTTCGTGTACTCGGCCACAGTCAGCAGTTGCTGCGAATGGATTGGGAGGACACGCGGCCTTGTGCGCCGTCGACGATCGCGGATCTGCTGACGAGGTTGCAGGACATCCGCCGCCCGGACGTCATCATCCTCAGCGATTACGCCAAGGGTGTCGTGACCCCGCAGGCGCTCGAAGGGATGATGGCAATGGGCGCAAGATTCGATACCCTTGTTCTGGTCGACCCAAAGCATTGCGATTTTCGCCGCTATCGCGGTGCCACCACCATAACCCCAAATCTGCGAGAGCTGGAAGCGGCAGTCGGCGCTCACATAGACGCCGACGACACTGCGGCCGTGGCTGCGGAGGCGCGCGCCTTGATGGCCCGGGCAAACTTGAAAGCAATGGCGATCACCCTCGGCGACCGCGGCATGCTGGTAGTCCCGGCGGATGGGCCGGAAATATCAATTCCGGCGATACAGCGCGCCGTCTACGATGTTACGGGTGCCGGCGATACTGCAATCGCTGTGCTCGCTGTATCGCTGGCCGCCAAGGCGTCTTTCGTCGCGGCCGCACAAATCGCCAACGCTGCCGCCGGACTTGCGGTTGGCCAGGTGGGCACCGTTGCCGTCGATGCCGACAGTATTCGAGCGGCGCTGACCGGCGTATCAATGGGAAAAGTGATGAGTAGGCATGAACTCGCGATGCACGCGGCATCCTGGCGCCGGGCGGGCAAACGCATCGCCTTTACCAACGGCTGCTTCGATCTGCTGCACAGCGGACATCTCACGCTGCTGCGCGAGGCGCGAAAACTGGGTGATGTCCTGGTGCTAGCCATCAACAGCGATGCATCCATACGGCGGCTCAAGGGCGCGGAACGCCCGTTGGTGGGGCAAGCTGAACGTGCGGCACTGCTGGCCGCGCTCGATTGCATCGACGCCGTGACGATTTTTGAGGAGGATACTCCGTTGGAAATCATCCAGCGCGTTCGGCCGCAAGTGTTGGTCAAGGGCGCGGACTATCGAATCGACGAAGTGGTCGGCCGCGAGTTCGTTGAAGCGGACGGCGGACGGGTCGCACTGGTGCCTCTGGTGCCGGACAAGTCAACGACCGCGCTTGTACAACGCATCCGCGACGTCCGTTGACACCGAGGAGA
>JBARBX010000621.1:0-5243 GCA_049793535.1 Steroidobacteraceae bacterium
TGGGACTATGCCCCCACCCCTGGTCGGCGAAGTATTCTCCGAAGCAGAAGCACCGGTCCGCCTCGCCGAGGTAGTAGTGATCCGCGCGCGTGGTTTCGTCGATTGCCGTGAGGCGACTAGGTAGCGAAGTGCGCCCGGAGCTCGTCATAATCCTTTACGCGCACGGCTCCACGCTCGAGGAATTTGTGCGGCCACGTGAGCTCGGGATTTTGGAAGCAGCTATCGAGGATGAAAAGCTTTCGGCCCTGCTGAAGTGCGTGGCGAGCCTGGATGAGCGTACCGGAGGTGTTTCCGGCCTCGACGATCACGGTCGCCTCAGTGAGGGCCGACATCGTTGCGTTGCGCGCTGGAAAGAAAAGCCGATTGCCCGTCCAGTGCTGACGGGAATAACGCACGATGGGCACCTGGCTGATCACGAGAAACTCGTCCGCGATCCGCCGCTGAAGCTCGGCATTCTCGGGGGGGTACGAGGTCGTGATGGGCGTACCCAGTACCGCTACGGTGCGGCCCCCCGCGTCGATGGCCGTCGTATGGGCGACGGTGTCGATGCCCTGAGCGAGGCCCGAGACGACCGTGAAGTTGTCCTGTACGAAGCGGCGGGTGAGTTTAGCGGCGCGACGCACGCCTTCCTCGGATGGCCGCCGCGTGCCGACGATGGCGACACACCGAGTCGTGGTGATGTCCCAGTTGCCTTGGAAATACAGCAACGCGACCGGGTGCTCGGCATCGAGCAGCCTCGCAGGATACTCACCGGCCCCCTGGACTCTCACCCCGAAGTGCCGAATGCCGGCCGCACGAATCGTGTCGAGCGCCAGTCGAGCGTGGCGCTCCGCCTCTGCCGGCGCGATAAAATCTGAGGGGATGGAGTCGGGCTGCGCCCGGAATTTGGCCGCCAGAGTCTTGAAGGTTGCACCTTCCTGACACCAGAGCGCCTCATACGCCCCCAATTCGCGCGCCGGCCGGACCGCTCTCGATTCCAAGTCCGCGGCTTGCGAGATCAGATCCACGGTAACCCCTTGACTGGTTGGATGTACAGTATACGTGCCGGGTTGTAAATTCAGTAGTGCATCGCTGCGACTGCCGCGCCGATCGCTGCTCATTCGATGGATGCCAGTGCGGCCACCTCCGAGTTGGTCAATTTGCCGGATTCGAGCACAGCGCTTGCGAGCCGCTCGACCGCCGGCCAGTAATAGCGAAGGAATCTCCGGGCGGTGGCCTCCGCTTCACGCAGTACCGCACTCTGGTCGCTTCCGATATTGATGGCCCACCGGGCAGCGAGCTCGGAGGCGTGATCCAGGTCTTGCCTGCCGCCGGTCATGAAAATGGCGGACGCCGATATCTTGCGCGCCCGCGCTTCGGCCAGAGGCCCCGCGAGCGCAATTTCAATCTTGTCGGTAACGCGAATCGACGCTCCCGTGCCATGCGAGTAGCCTGAGCCGTCGTCACCAATATCGACTGCGGTGGCAGCGCCATGCCGCACAATACGCATGACCGCATGTCCAGATTCGTGGAATGCAGCCCATCGGCGTGGCGCATTTCGCCTCACGGGCGCTCCCACTCGTAACCGTTCCTTCTGAGCAGGACATCGATTGCCGAGCGCATCAATACAGACTACTTTGCCAGACTTTTCCATTTCTCTAGACTGTTCTTTGCGACGCTATTACGCAGGCACCTTGGCGTCAATCGCCGTGGTCGCGTTTTGCTACGACGTTCGCATAACCCATGTCTCTTAAGATCCGTACCCACGGTCGTATGCCGCGCCTATGGGAGCGCTATCTGCTGTAAACCGTGGCACCTCTGAACCAGGTCTTCAGCACTCGCGTCTGCGCAATCTCCACTCCCTTGCCTGCGTGGGCGAGCTCGACGATGTCGCGATCGAGGACAATGAAGTCCGCGGATTTGCCGGCTTCAATCGATCCAGCCTCCTTCTCGAGAAACAGATAGCGCGCGCCGTTGATGGTATACGCGTCTATCGCGTCCTCGATGCTGATGCGTTGCGCCGGCGTAATCGGTGGTGCACCCGGAAGCTGTCGCGTGACGGCCGTTGCAATATTCACGAAGGGCTGCGGATCGCGGGTATTGACCGGGGCGTCCGAGCCGCCGAGGAGTGTTGCGCCCGCGTCCTTCATTGACTTGAAAGGATACACGGCGCTCTCGTAGTAGCCGCCGGCAGGATGCAGCGCGGCATAGTCGCGTCCGGATACCCGGTCGTGGAAGGGGACGACCAGCATGTCGTATTCCGGGTCGAAGTTGGCCCACGAGAAAGTGCACGCAAGGAACAGGTGATCCCGGCCCATGCGCGGCACGTCCTCCGGATTGACGATCTGCACATGCGCAAGTGCGTCGTGCTGCGTGGCAATGCCATCGGCGGCACGAGCGGCCTCGATGGCGTCGATCGCCGTGCGCACGCCGGCATCGCCGATCGCATGGATGTGAATATTGAAGCCGGCAAGGTGGAACTGCTTGACGAACTCCATCTCGACGGCGCGGTCGTGCTGCAGCTGACCGCTGGAGACGGCGCACTGATCGGGGTGAAAACCATGGTCTTTGATGAAGGCGGCGGCGACGGCGCCTTCATGGTACTTGGCGCCATGCGCCCGCACATCTCGGCAAAGCGCGGAATCGGTATCGACGTAGCCTGTCACCGACAGGTGCCCCTGGGGATCCTTCGCAAAAATGGGTTGGAGATAGGGTTTGAGAGAGGCGATTTCCGGCAATGTGGGCGGCACCGAGTAGGGGTTTCCTTCGGCAACCCCGTCCGCGAATAGCTTGATGAAGTTCGCACGAATGAGCGGATCGTTGGCGTACTTGGCGCGCACGGCGATCGCCGATTTGACCATCTTTGGGTAGTCGACTTTGCCGCCCGCATCGCGATATGCGTCCGGGTCGTAGAATTGGGCGAGTTTCGCCCGAATCGTCAGCTGACCACGCCGTTCAAGCGCGTCGTACACGGCCTGAATCTCGGGGGTCACGAGGGCATCGAGGATGCCCGTAATGCCAACGCTGTTCAGCCTCTCCACCACCTTCCGGGGCTGCTTCGCTACGGCGGGCAAGTCCACTATCAGTAGATTAGGCGCTCCTGTCAGTGCCCGAGCTTCCTCGTTCAGATTGCCGTTGGGTTCACCGTGCGCGTCGACGCCGATCAGCTTGGAGTATTTGGCGAAGTCCGTTGCCAGTGTTGCCCGGGACATGCCGACCTGCACGCCCTTGGTATTCACCGCGCGCGCCAGCGCCGCACTGTTGAAGGCGCCGTGATGCCCGTCGTTGCCGAGCAACTGGATGGGAACATCCTTCGACGCCAGGTCGAGCGCGGCGCGCAGCGTCGGATGAGGGGCGTCCGGCTGGTTGCCGTCCGAGAAGTTCCACTGCCGAACGCTCAGCCACTCACCGGCGGGGGTCTGGTAGCGCTTGACGCAGCCGCGGACGAAGTCGGTCAGCGCCGCGAGGGTCTTCGGCTCGCTCTTGAGGTCGCAGACGTCAAGATCGACGATGCCGGTGGCATGAATGTGAGAGTCGATGATGCCGGGGAGAACGAGCTTGCCGTGCAAACTCTCGGTTTTGGTTTGAGGGCCAATCCACTTGGCCGCCTCGCCATTGCCGCCGACGAAGACGATTCGGCCGTCGCGCACCGCCAGCGCCTGTGCATAGGCATGATTGGCAGTCGCCGTATAAATTCGCGCGTCCGTTACCACCAGATCGGCGGGCTTGTTGTCAGCCGCTGCGGATACGGTGCCGATAAGGCAGGGCGCCGCAATGACAAGAACTGCGGCAAATAATGAGCGCATGGCTAACACCTTGGGTCCGATGGACGACGAGCGGGAGTCAGTAGTTGTTATTCCCCGCGCCAAGATTAGAGGGAGCGACTGTTGTCGTCAAACTAACCCAAGTCTACGGCGACCAAGTGGAATCGCTCAAATGCTCGTCCATGGCTCTGCCCGGGGCGCACTCGGCCGAGTAATATTCGCCGGCCAATCCGCCGATGATCGCGCGCCGTTTGTAAGAATTGTTGTAGTAATCGAGCGCGTTTTGTTTGGCGATTCCGTCAGGTACACCGAGAAGCTTGGCCGCGCGGTAATTGCGCTGCACGGCCTCGCACTCGGTTTTTGCCTCGTTCATTTCGCCGCGTACATGCATGCTCTCATGGGTAAGAATGTTCAGGCTCTGAATTTCCAGGTCGTTCGCACGGGCCGGGTGAGACAGATAAGACATCAAGGTGTCGCACCAGGGCTTTTGGATGCCGATTTCACCGGTTCGCGGATTGGCGTGGCCGGCGGCGAGCATCGAAGGATCGAGCATGGTATCGAATGTGGTGTTGCAATGAACCTTGGCGCGATGGTTGTCGGCCAGTTCAGTGGCTTTCGCCGACAAGTACCATTGAAAATACCACCGATGTACGGTGGGCCAGGCGAACAATACGGCGAGACCCAGCACCAGGGCGAGATAGAACTTCGATATGGGTTGGGGGAAATCGTAGCCGGCCGGCGCGACCAGGCTGCCGCGGACTTCGCGAAAAGCGCACCAGAAGAAGAACAGCGAGATCAGGATCCACAGCATGGTGACCGGACTCTGTCACTGTCAGTGCTCGAAGTCTGTGAGTTGGATAACATCAATGGTCGCCGCCGACGGCTTGGCGCAGAAATTGATCGCTCTTGCGCAGCATCTGTGTGCGCGCCGTCGCGTCTTCGAGGTAGTGATCAAGATAGTCCCAGGTCACTAACTCGTTTTTTACGCCCGCCTTGGTGAGGCGCTCCGCCATCATGCGGGACTGCCTGATCCCGACGTTGCGGTCGAGTGCGGCGTGAAACAGCAGTACCGGCACCTTGATTTTCTCCGCATTCCTGGCGGGCGATCCCTCCCGAACGTGTGGGCCGTCGCCTATCTCCTGGCTGACCAAGTTAAAATCGCTCCAATTTCGATGCTCTTCCTTCAAGGTCTCCAAGTCGGTTACCGGCGCTATCGCGACCACGGCCTTGAACAGGCCGGGCTCGGTGACGGCAGACTGCAATGCGGCGTACCCGCCGTACGACCAACCTACGACTGACAGTTTGGTCGGATCGGCGATTCCCTGTGCAACCAGCCAATGTCCGGCGTCGAGGACGTCGCCGACGGCGATTCGCCATGACTTGAAGCCATTGTCGCGTAACCACGTATCGCCAAACCCGGCTGAGCCGCGAAAATTGGGCTGCAAGACGGCGAACCCTCGGGCGGCGAAATACTGCGACAGCCAGTCGAAACCCCAATAG
>JBARBX010000622.1:0-3502 GCA_049793535.1 Steroidobacteraceae bacterium
CATCGTGCGGCATCCGAGTCGAATTCCATCGCGCGCGCGCCCGGGAATGCAATGCTTGGCGAGGTCGTCAATGGCCTGCTGCTTGCTTAACGCGCCGGCGGGGACTTGCCTCCGATGAACGGGGTCCGCAGGCTGTGGCTGACGCTCGTGCATCTGCGGCGTCGTGCGGACGTTCGGCAGATCGCCGCAATAAGCGACCCCGACCAATTTCTGGACGCCGCGTTTGCTGCCTCCGCCGGAAATCTCGCCGTCGCCGCGGCCTTGTTGCCCGCTTCTTCCCGCATCGAAGGGACGGTCGCGTACCTGTGTTGCCGCGCGCTCGACGCCTGCGAGGATCTGGCGGTGTCCGCGCAGGAAGCGAGCATTCTGTTGCGCCGCTGCTCCGACTATCTGACGGGTCATGGCGGTCGAGCGCCTGCTCTGAACGGCGAGGTGCCGGAACGCTATTCTGATCATTTGGAACACCTGATTCTGTCCAGGCTGTGCTGGCTGCGTTCGGCACTCGACCGGTTGCCGGCTTATGGTCGCCGCCGTGTCGAGAAACTCATTGCCGACGTCGCTGACGAAATGCTGTGCTTGGCGGAGGCCCGTCGCGACCGGGATACACGGCACAGCGGTGAGTATGCCGACAGGGTTCTGGGGCGGGTGGTGAGATACTCCGTCGAATTGCTGGCTATCGGCTCGAGATGGACCATCGACTGCGGTTCAATCGCGCGAATCGCGCAGGTCGCCAACGATTTGCGCGACCGGAACGTCGATGTTCATGCGGGCCCCACATCGCCTTCGCAGACATTCCTGACGATGCTCTTGGGCGCAATAGAACCCGCAACGAGCGTTCTCAGTGCGTTGAGCGGTCTTGAGTTTCCGAGAGTTTCGCGCACTCGCGCCGCGGTAGCCTACGTGGTCGCAACCTCGGCGCGATTCTATCTCCGGATTGTTGGCGTTCCCCTGAACAGGAGCCTGCAACGCCCCCTGCGAACCTCCTTGAGGTGCATGATCTCCGCTCGTGCCTTCACCGGATTTCTGGTTGAGCTTGAAGCCCTGATCAGCGTGTGCGCGACTACCGTCGGTTCGTCTTTGTTTGCCGGGACGCCCGGGTCTCGGGCGACCGCGTTCCCATCGGCCGGTCTGACGCCGATGCGGGTGAATAGGCGGCTTGCGGATTTTGAAACCAGCCTGGCGTTGTCATTGCCCTCCCCAAGCGCCGGCCTCGCGCTGAACAGCGCGGTGCAGATGGCAAGGATGGGCACACAGTTGCAGGCCAATCTGTCCGCCGCCCGGCTTACATCCGACGATGAATCCGCTGCATCCCATTCCTCGGTTCTGATCAGCGACTACCTGTTTGCTGCGGCGGTGTACCAGCTTGCACCGCTGGGCCTCGACGTGTTGGCCCGCTTCGCCGATTTCTTGGCGGCGGAGGCGGAAAATTCCGAGAGAACCGGCGCGCTCGACGATGAGAGGGGGGAACTCGCCGCGCTCTTGACCCGCGTAGTCCTGTCGGCGAACGGACAGCACGGCCAAACTGCGGTAGCGGCGGAAAGCCGCAATCGATCCCTCGGTCGGCTCTATTATCGATCGGACCGGACCAAAAGCCGCCCAGCTCGGATAGCCTTGCCACGCTTCGAACAGGAACGGAGCGCGGCGCCCGTCACTGGACAAGCCCCGTGACTGCTTCCGCGACAATGAGCGGCCCGATGGAAGCGAATCACGCGCTGCTGCGCAGCCTGGACCATGGCATCAGGCGGATGTTGCGTCTGGAGAGCGGCGCCAATCTATTCCCGCTGGCGCATGTATTTTGCTATTACGCGCTCTTCGTGCCCGTCATGACACCGAAGCTGATAACCTCTTACTACCTGCTCGTGCCGCTGTGGGTGCTCATCTACCTGCTGGGTTATTCATTGAGCATCGGTGTGCTGCACATGCATGCGCATCGCAAGCTGTTCACTGCGCGCGTCCCCAACCGGATCCTGGAATTTCTGCTGTGTTTCCCCTGCGTGCTGTCCTATCCAATGATGAAGCACACGCACGTGTACGCTCACCACAAGCATCAGAACGACGCGAACGACCCCACGTGTACGCGCGGTTACGAGCACGGATGGCGGGCGGCGTGGTATTGGGTTCGATACGCGTATGTGTGCCAGCGGCACACGATCCAAGGTGTGTTCGCAGCCAATGCCCGGGGTTACTGGAAGTCGCTCCGATCCCAGTATCTCGTGGATACTCTGGTCACGCTCGCCATCGTGCTCGGATACTTCCTGTTCGTCGATGCGTGGCGCATGTTGGCCTTCTGGGAGCTGCCCCTGATTCTGGTGAGCATCAATATCGGGTTCTTCGCGTGGATCACCCATGCGCCGGCGTCCGGCGAAAGCGCGAATGGATCGTTCAACACGATCAATAATTGGATGAATTTCTTCATTCACAACCAGGGTTACCACGTGGTGCATCATGCCCATCCGGGAATTCACTGGACCCGCATTCCAGAGCGGCTCGACATCATGCTGGATGTTCCCGATCGCCTCATCGCGTCGTATTGGGTCGTTCTGCCGAGCGCGTGGCGTGTCGCGTTACCCAGGTTTTTGTACGACCCGGGCGCCGGCCGCAATTGGAAGCAACGATACGTGAGCAAGGGGGAGACGTCTCGGCGCCGGCTCTCGTGGATGCCGTATTTCGGCTGGGTATGAATGTAACGCTCGGTCTCCTGCGTGTCGCCGGAACGCTGCGCCGGCACCGAGCCGATTTGGTTTACGACCTGCTCGACGAGAAACATCTGTGGAGCGACCGAACCCAATACATCAATCTGGGCTATTGGAGAAATGCCGGCGGCATCGATGAAGCGAGCACCCATCTGGCCCATTTGGTCGGGGAGCGCGCGGCGCTGGGACCGGACGATCGAGTGCTCGACGCCGGCTTCGGATTCGGCGATCAGGACATCTATTGGATGCAAAGGTTTCAGCCCAGGCATATCGACGGCGTGAATGTGTCGGCCCGGCAGGTTGCACGCGCCCGCCAGCGGGTGCGGGACGCGGGCCTCGGCGACAGGATCACGCTCAGGCTGGCGGACGCCGCGGAACCGCACTTCGCCGACGGCAGTTTCGACAAGATCATAGCGCTCGAATCCGCATTTCACTTTCGCACCCGGCAGAAATTCTTCCAGACGGCGATGCGGCTGCTGCGGCCCGGAGGAATGCTGGTGCTGGCGGATTTTGTCGCGCGCCGGCCGCATGCCGCCAGTTTTTCCTCGTGGCTCGCCTTGCAGCTCGGATCCATTGCATGGCAGATCCCCATGGGCAATCTGCATTCGATCGACACTTACACCGGACAACTACGGGCGCTTGGTTTCCGGGATATCACGCCATCGCGCCTGACCGCCGACGTCATTGCGCCGTTTTCTCGCTTTATGAACCTGCACCTTGAAAAGCGCAGCCCCTGGAATCGCTACCATCCGCTGGTCCGATGGAGCGCAAGGCTGCAAATGAGACTCGGTTTTCTGGAATCCCTGGAC
>JBARBX010000623.1:0-16585 GCA_049793535.1 Steroidobacteraceae bacterium
GCCAGCCCATCATCGACGGTGTCAACGACTTGATCGGCGGCGCGCACAGCCCGCTGGTCGCGAAAATCTACGGCGACGACCTGGATCAGCTGCGCGACATCGGCGGGCAGATCGTCGATGTCCTCTATTCCATCCAGGGCACCTCCAGCGCGTCAATTTTCCAAGAGCCGCCGATCCCGCAGATGGAGATCAAATTGGATCGGGAGAAGGCGGCGCGATACGGCGTGAACATGTCCGACGTGCAGAACGTCATTCAAACCGGCGTCGGCCAGGCACCGGTGTCGACCGTTTACGTCGGTGAGCGGGTCTATCCTCTGACGGTGCGATTCACCCAGGACTCGAGAAATTCGCCCGATGCGCTCAAAAATCTCTTTGTGAACACATCGAGCGGCGCGCAAGTGCCCTTGTCAGAGCTCGCCGATATCCGAGAGCGGTCGGGCGAGAGCACGGTGACGCGTGAGAACGGCCAGCGCAATCTGACGATCCGGATCGACAATCGCGATCGCGACCTGACCTCGTACCTCGCCGAAGCCCAGGCCAAAATCGCCGCCCGGGTGCATTTCGACCACAGCAAGATCCGCTTGGAATGGGGCGGTCAATTCGAGAACCAACGGCGCGCCGAGGCTCGACTGCTGGTGATTCTGGGCCTGGTGATGGGAATGATGTTGATTTTCCTTACCGTGGGGATCAAGTCGCTGCGGCAGGCGGCGCTGATTCTCGGCGTGGTGCCGCTCGCGACGCTGGGCGGACTCATCTCGCTGCACTTGACGGGTCAGAATCTCAATGTCGCGAGCGGAGTAGGCTTCATCGCGCTGTTCGGCGTGGCGGTGCAGAACGGCATCATCATGGTCTCGAACCTGAATCGCATGCGAAAGTCGGGCCTCGAACTGCACGAGGCCATCATGAAAGGCGCGACCGAGCGCCTGCGCCCGGTGCTGATGACCGCCACGGTCGCGACGCTGGGGATGTTGCCGGCCGCCATTCACACCGGAGTCGGCAGCGACGTGCAGCGCGGCATTGCCACGGTGGTCGTTGGCGGGCTCGCTATTTCCACGGTGCTGACGCTGTTCGTGCTGCCATCGATGTACCACGTCATCGAGCATTGGGCTGAACAGCGCCATGGCCAGGCGCGATGGGGACATTGATGCATCATCGCGTCGCCCTCCTGCGGTTGATGTCGGCGTTGTTGGCCGGCTGCCTCGCGGCATGCGCGGTCGGACCTGATTTCAAGCGCCCACCGCCGCCCACCGCACCCGGCTACGGCAGTGCGCCGGTGCAAGGCGAGACCGCCGCGGCCGAGGGTACGGGCGGTACCGCGCAGCACTTCGTCGCCGGCATGGACATCCCGAGCCAGTGGTGGACCTTGTTCAAGTCGGACGAACTCGATCAATTGGTCGAGCAGGCGTTCAAAGCGAACCCGGATGTCGATGCCGCCAAAGCCGCGCTGCGGCAGGCGCATGAACTATATTCGGCGCAGCGAACCAGCTTCTTTCCGCTGGTCCAGGGGGACTTCAGCGGCCTGCGGGCCAAGAACGCCCTGGGTACTCTCGCCAATCCCACCAGCCTCCCGCAGGTGAACCCCTACTACAATCTGTACACCGCCCAGCTCACGGTGAGCTACCTACCGGATGTTTTCGGCGCGACTCGCCGTCAGGTCGAAATCGCGAAGGCCCAGGAAGAGAACAATCGCTTCCAGCTCGAAGCGGTCTACTTGACCTTGAGCAGCAATGTGGTGGTGACTGCCGTTCAGGAGGCCTCACTGCGCGGACAAGTTGCCGCGACGATGAAGCTGGTGGCGCTGCAACATCGGTTGACCGACACCGTGCAACACCAGCGCACGCTGGGCACCGCCAGCGACCTGGATGTTCTCGCGCAAGCTGCGGCGGAGGCGCAAACGGCACAATCGCTGCCGCCGCTGCAAAAGCAATTGGGACAGACGCGCGATGCCCTGACCGCGCTGCTCGGGCGGCTGCCGTCGGAGGAACCCACACAGACCTTCCAGCTCGATGAGCTGACGCTGCCCGCGGAGCTGCCGGTGTCGCTGCCGTCGGCGTTGGTCGAACACCGTCCGGACGTGAGGCAGGCCGAGGAGAATCTGCATGCCGCCTCCGCCGCGGTCGGCGTGGCACTCGCCAATATGCTGCCGCAATTCAGCATCAACGCGGATCTCGGTTCAAGCGCCCTGAAACTCGGTCAGTTGTTCGGCCCATACACGGGATTCTGGGACGCCGGCGCCTCGTTGACCCAGACTCTGTTCGATGCCGGAGCGCTGCTGCACAAGCGGCGCGCGGCGGACGCGGCTCTGGATGAGGCGGCGGCGCAATATCGCGCCGCCGTCATACTTGCGTGCCAGAATGTCGCCGACGCGTTACGCGCCTTGCAGGCGGACGCGGATGCGCTGAAGGCCAGTGCCGAGGCGGAGCATGCGGCCAAGCTCACTTTCGATCTTGCGCAGCGCCAGCGGGAGCTCGGCACGATCAGCTGGGTGGCGGTGTTGAACGCGGAACAATTCTACCGGACGGCGCAACTGGCGCTGGTGCAGGCGCAGGCCAACCGCTATTCGGATACGGCAGGTCTGTTTCAGTCGCTCGGCGGCGGATGGTGGAATCGGTCGGGGGAGAAGTAAATGAACGATCTGGTGCGTCGAGAAGATCGCGGCGGTGCGGCGACCCTATGGCTCAACCGCCCGGAGAAGTTGAACGCGCTGACGAAGGAAGTATTCGAGGCACTGGATGAGCACGTCGATGCGATTGCACGCCAGACGCGAACGATCGGCTTGGTCGTTCTGCGCGGCGCCGGCAGCAATTTCTCGGCGGGCTACGACATGAAGGAGGTGCTCGAGCACGTCAAGGCGCATGCGAAACCGCACTTTCACTCCGAGGTCATCCGGAAAATTGCGGACCTGCCGCAGCCGGTGATTTCCGCGGTGCAGGGTCACTGCTCCACCGGCGCCTTGGAGCTCGCGCTGGCGGCCGATCTGATCGTGGCCTCCGAATCGACGCAGTTTTCGGACGTTTACGCGCGCTGGGGCCTGACCCCCGTGTGGGGCTTGAGCATGCGGCTGCCCCACCGTATCGGCAACGCCAAGGCCGGTGAAATGATGTTCTCTTGCCGCAGTTATTCGGGGCAGCAGGCCGCGGCCATGCACCTGGCCAATTTTTGCTTCCCGGACGATCGGTTCGACGCCGAGCTGGACTCGCTGAGCGCGGACATCCTGAGCAACTCGTGGTACGCCAACCAGGTGAACAAGCGGGCGTTGGTTGAAACCGACGGCTTGAGCTTGCACGACGCCCATGCGCTCGAGCTGTTCAAGAACGAAGGACTGGCGCCGGACGCGGCGCAGCGGATCGCGAAGTTCTTTGCGCGGCGCTAGGCGTCTCTAGGCCGGCGCTGGGCGTACCTAGGCCGGCGCTGGGCGTACCTAGGCCGGCGCAAACATCCGGTCGATCGCCTTGAAATGGCGCCGGGCGTTCGCCAACACCTCGGCATCGGTGGGGTGGTCGGCGTTTTCGACGGCGACGACGGCGCGGGCCAACGGCGGATGCTTGTCCCGCAAGTAACCCGCGAATTCCTGCTTGGTCTGCGCGGGACCTATCACCAGAATTTCGTGCGCGCCCTCGAGCGCGTGCACGACGTCCTCGAAGAAATGGTGATCGGCCGGCGATTTGTGGCCGCCGTGCGTGCTCTTGCGGCTGTGTACCCGCTGATGGGCATCATGCGCGTGGACCGCTGTGCTCGTCTGCTCGGTCGATGTGAATTGCCAAACGATTGCTTTCTGGTGATCGATCCAGACGACCGCGTGATAGTGTGACATTTGTGTGACCTGCTGACTGATGGCGGTTGCACGCGACCCGCATCTATTGTATGCCATTGCGATGCGCTGCATTCTGACCCTCAATGCCGGCTCCTCGAGCATTCGCTTTGCCATTTTCGAGGCCGGCAAACCGCCCCGCCCCTTGCTGCGAGGAAAAATGGAGCGCATCGGTGGCGCCGATCCGTCGATGATGGTTGATCAGCACTCGGGCTCCCCCTCGATCCGCCTCAAGGTTGAGATCAAGGCACCGGCCACGGCCATCGATTTCCTGATCGATTGGCTGGAATCACAACCGTTGTTCGCGAGGATCGACGGCGTGGGGCACCGGGTGGTCCATGGCATGCTGCACGCGGCTCCCGAGCTCGTGTCGACCGGGCTCTTGCAGGAACTTCGGACGATCATTCCATTCGATCCCGAACACTTGCCGCGCGAACTCGAACTCATCGAAGCAATGCGCCGCCGGCGCCCCGAGCTGCCGCAGGTCGCCTGCTTCGACACCGCGTTTCACCGCAGCATGCCGCGCGTCGCCACGCAGTTGCCGATCCCGCGCCGCTATGCGGCCAAGGGCGTTCAGCGATACGGCTTTCACGGCCTGTCATACCAGTTTCTCCTGCAGGAGCTGGCCCGTATCGGCGATCCGGCCGCGGCCACCGGGCGCGTCATACTGGCGCACTTGGGCGGCGGCGCCAGCCTCGCGGCGGTGCAAAGCGGCCGCTGCATCGATACCAGCATGGGATTCACGCCGGCGTCGGGGTTGGTCATGGGCACCCGAGCGGGGGATTTGGATCCGGGCCTCATGAGCTACCTGGCGTTGACGGAGGCCATGACGGCGGAGAGATTTCAGGTCATGGTCAATCACGAATCCGGCCTGCTGGGAATTTCGGAGAGCAGCGCCGACGTTCGCGACCTATTGGACCGCGAGGCCAGCGATCCGCGCGCGGCGGAAGCACTGGCCTTGTTTTGCTATCAGGCCAAGAAGTGGATCGGATCGTTCGCTGCCGCGCTCGGCGGTTTGGACACCCTGGTGTTCGCGGGCGGCATCGGCGAAAACTCAGGCGAGGTGCGGCGGCGCATTTGCGCAGGGCTGCATCATCTTGGAATCGAGATCGACGAGCATGCAAACGCGCGCAACGCGCCGTGCATATCCCGCGACAGCGGCGCTGTGAAGGTGCGAGTGATCCCCACCGACGAGGAGTCCGTGATCGCGGCCTCGAGCATTCGCATGCTGGGGTTCGAATCGACATAGGAGAGCATGATGCAGCAACAGGCAACGGCGCCCACGCTCGATGCAGAGCTCGCCCGCAAGATCCATGCCTACTGGCGTGCGGCGAACTATTTGTCCGTCGGGCAGATTTATCTTTGCGATAACCCCTTGATGAAAGAGCCGCTGAAGCTTGAGCACATCAAGCGCATGTTGCTGGGCCACTGGGGAACCACGCCGGGGCAGAATTTCATCTACACGCATTTGAATCGGGTGATCAAGAAATACGATGTAGATATGATTTACCTGTCCGGACCCGGACACGGCGGTCCGGCGGTGGTGGCCGGAACCTATTTGGAGGGAACGTACAGCGAGATCTATTCCAACGTGGGCCAGGATACGGCCGGGCTGAAACGGCTGTTCACCCAATTCTCCTTTCCCGGTGGAATTCCGAGCCACGCGTCGGCGGAATGTCCCGGGTCTATTCACGAGGGTGGTGAGCTCGGATACTCACTGAGTCACGCGTTCGGCGCGGTTTTCGATAATCCCGCGCTGGTGGCGGCCTGTGTGGTTGGCGACGGAGAAGCAGAGACGGGGCCGCTGGCCACTTCCTGGCATTCCAACAAGTTCCTGAATCCATCGACGGACGGCGCCGTTCTCCCGATCTTGCATTTGAACGGCTACAAGATCGCCAATCCGACGATCCTCGCGCGGATTTCGCGTGAGGAATTGCGGCAATTGCTGTACGGCTACGGCTGGACACCGTACTTCGTGGAGGGTCACGAGCCCTTGCCGATGCACCAGGCGATGGCCGCCGCCCTGGATGCCGTCATGGAACGCATTCGGCAGATCCAGTCGGATGCGCGCGACCATGGCAGCACCGAACGTCCGCGCTGGCCGATGATCGTGCTCGCCTCACCGAAGGGCTGGACGGGGCCGAAGCTGATCGATGGCAAGCCAAACGAAGGAACGTTCAGATCGCACCAGGTGCCCTTGTCAGACCCCGCAAAGAACCCCAAGCATCTGCAGCAGCTGGAAGAATGGCTGCGTAGCTATCGCCCCGACGAGCTCTTCGATGAGCGCGGCCGTCTCCTGCCTGAGTTGGCGGCGTTGGCACCCAGCGGCATGCGCCGCATGGGCGCGAATCCCAATGCCAATGGCGGCATGCTGCTGCGCGACCTGCGGATGCCGGACTTCACGGACTATGCGGTCGACGTGGCCAAGCCGGGAATCCTGGGGATTGGCGATACCCACGTGCTGGGACGATTCCTGCGCGATGTGGTGAAGCTGAACGCCGCCCAGCGCAATTTTCGTATCTTCGGCCCCGACGAAACGCTGTCGAATGGCCTGGAGTCCATATTCGAGGCGACCGATCGGCAATGGCTGGCCGCCACCGCCGACAACGACGAATTCCTGGCGCGCACCGGCCGGGTGATGGAAATGCTGAGCGAGCATCAATGCGAGGGTTGGCTCGAAGGCTATCTGCTCACCGGACGCCACGGCCTGTTCAATTGCTATGAGGCCTTCATTCACATCGTCGATTCGATGTTCAATCAGCACGCCAAATGGCTCAAGGTCACGGCTGGCCTTGCGTGGCGGCGCAAGATCGCATCGCTCAACTACCTGTTGAGCTCGCATGTGTGGCGGCAGGATCACAACGGTTTCACGCACCAGGACCCGGGCTTTCTCGACCACGTGGTCAACAAGAAATCGGAGATCGTGAGGGTCTATCTACCGCCGGACGCCAACTGTCTGCTGTCGGTGATGGATCATTGCCTGCGCAGCCGCCACTACGTCAATGTGGTCGTCGCCGGCAAACATCCGGCACCGCAGTGGCTGTCGATGGCCGCCGCGGTCGAGCATTGCACCGAAGGCATCGGCATCTGGCAATGGGCGAGCAACGACAGCCTCGCCAACCCGGACCTGGTGATGGTCTGCGCGGGGGATGTGCCGACGCTCGAGACTTTGGCGGCAGTGTCCATTTTGCGCATGCAGCTCCCGGAATTGAAGATTCGCGTGGTCAACGTGGTCGATCTCATGAAACTGCAGCCGACTTCGGAACACCCTCACGGCCTGAGCGACAGCGAATTCGACGCACTGTTTACCGTCGACAAGCCGGTGATATTCGCCTTTCACGGGTATCCCTGGCTCATCCACCGCCTGACCTACCGCCGTCACAATCATGAGAACCTGCATGTGCGGGGATACAAGGAGGAGGGCACCATCACCACGGCATTCGACATGACCGTGTTGAACGACTTGGACCGGTTTCACCTGGTGATCGATGCCATCGACCGCCTGCCGCAGACGGGCAGCCCCGGCGTCTATCTGCAGCAGCAGCTGCGGGACAAGCTCATCGAGCACAAGCACTACATCGATCGCTACGGACAGGACATGCCGGAGATCCGCAACTGGCAGTGGCCGGGAGACGGCGTGGGCACCGGCACCGGTTAAAGATTCATCGCAGCACCCAGAAGCGAACGCCCTGTTCCTCCAGGAACTCGCTCGCCCGAGCGCCGTTGAGCAACGCCAGCGTCGATAGCAGTCCGGCTTCCGTGCAGCTGCTCGCGGCGACGGTCACGGAGCGCGGCGCGTCCGGGACCGGCCAGCCTGTGCGCGGATCCAGAATGTGACCGTAGCGTACGCCATCCTTCAAGAGGTAGCGGCGTGAGTCGCCGCTGGTCGCAAGCGCGCCGTGCTCGAGGTCCAGAATCATCGTGGCTTCTCGATCGGTGTCCGGCCGTTCGATGCCGACTTGCCACGGGCCGTGCGGCGGCGGCCGATTGGCGCGCAAGTCGCCGCCGAAATTGATCAGAAAGGGCGCCGCGCGGGCCGCCGCAAGCTGTTCATACGCGCGGTCGACCGCGTATTCCTTGCCAATACCGCCGAAATCCAATTCCATTCCGGAAGGCAGCAAAAGGTACGGCGATCGCCAATCGAGCTTGTCGAATCCCACCAGGGACAGCAAAGGCCGGATTGCAGCAGCCTCGGGAACGCGATCCGAGCCGTCGAACTTCCAGGCACGCCGCAAAACTCCCGAGGTGATGTCGAAGAGGCCGTCGCTCAGGTCGAAGCACCGGCTTGCAAAGTCGATGAGCGAGGCCGTTTCCTCATCCACCTCGATACGCGCACCTCGATTCTCGTGGATCCAGGCGGTGACGCTGTCGTTGCGGTAGCGACTGAATTTCTTCTCCACGCGCTGGGCTTCTCGTGAGGCCAGCGTCCCCAGCTCCTGCGCTGCGGAGTGATCCGTGGATGACAACAACACTTCGCACGGGCTTGCCATGGCGGTAAAGCAGGCCGCCAGGAGCTGCTCACCCCGCGCCTCGACCTTGAGCGCCTCGTCGGGCGCATTGCCTGCACTTGCTGCCACCGCTGCATCGCCGCTCGAGAATTAAAACCGCCACCCGACTTGTACCAGGACCGCCTTGAGTCCCGGATACAGGTCCAGCCCCGACAGCGCGGCGGGCACTGCCATCCGCTCGTCGAAGGTCTGCTGATAGTACTCCGCGCGCACACTGAATTCGGATTCGGGCCGGCTTCCCAACCCAGGGAGCTTCTGAGCGTATTTGAGCCCGTACGTCAGCGCATGGAAGGCCCCCAAGCGGGAATCCGCCGACTCGTAGCCGGTGGCCGGCTGCTGCGTGTTCAAAATGAACGGTGTGTAGAAGTCGGCCGCGGTCTGGCGATACCAGCGAAGGGTGGGTTCGATGTACCGGTCACGATTGGACAACGACCAGCGTAGGTGCAGCTGCGCGGTGTCCGAGCGCACCCCCCAATCATCGCTCATGTAGCGCAGCGACAGGGCGGTCGAGAACTGCTGACTCCAGCCGACTCGGTTTTCCCAGTACGCGCTCTTACGCGTGCGCTGATCCGGGCGGCTCTCGAATTCATAGCCCGTGGTATTGCCGGCACCGTCGATGATCGAGGTAATCTTGTATGGATCGTTCATATACCCTTTGAACCGATCGAGCGAGATGTTGAATTCGGACAGCCAGATTCGGGTCATCACCTGCGTGACTCCGATAAGTGCTCCGACCCCATCCTTGGTCTTCCCCCCGGTCTTTTCCAACAGCGCATAGTCGCTCCCCGGCACCGGCGCACCCCCGATGGGACTCAAGCGGTCATATTCATTGCTGATTCCGAACGACAGCGTGGTGTTCTTGTCGTTGAAATCGTGTGCAATCGACGCGTTCACGGTGACGGAGAAGAAATCATGTTCATCGGACAGCTTGGCGCCGACGCTCACTTGATCCACCCGAGTGACCGGGAGCGACCAATTCGCGCCGACGGCAATGCGTTCGTCCTGGTAGTGCGGATCGACGGGCAGTTGCCCTGGCGCGGTCGTGTAGGCGTGGGAGGCCTTCCCGGACGGCGATGAGAAGGTCTGTGGGGAATGACTGGTCAGCGCGCCGTTGGGGCTGCTGCCCGAGAGACTGTCGAAGGTCGCATTGACGTTCAGCGCCTGTCCGTCGGCGAATACCTTGGAGACATCGACGACGGGTTCGATCGCTCGAATGCGTCCATTCTCGTGGTAGTAGGCGAGGGCGGAGTCCACGGACCAATCCTCCAACAGCCCGCTGTCGGCAGGAGCCGTGCCGGACTGCTGACCGCGCGCGGCGGCGGCGCCGAGCAAGGCACAACTTGCGGCCATCAATTGCCGGCGTGCACTCGCCGCCTTGGGGCGGTCTGCGCGGGGCTTCAGTTGCACCCGCAACCTCCACCCGCAAACGAACGGCCGCCCGACGATGCCTCCTTGCTGAAATACAGGTGATCGTCGATGGCTGCATCCAGCGGATCCGCATCGAGACGCATGTATTCGCGCGCGAGCACGTCTCGTTGCCAGGGCTTGACCCCCAGCGAGGCGCATCCACTCATCACCGCGGTGCCACATAACAGAAACAGGAAAGCTGCTTTATTCATTCTCATAATCCCGTCCTTTCGACAGAGTTCATTTTTCCGCCAAAATCGTCCGCAATTGATCCTCATAGGCCGCCTCATCCATGGGCCGAAATCCGATATGCGTGAAGCGCACCACGCCGTGCCGATCGATGACCAAGGCGGTCGGCATGCCTTGAACTTTGAAGCGCTCGGCGACCTCCCCCTGCGGATCGAAGCGCACGTCGAAGTTCGGGTGAAATTGCGCGAGGAACCGCTCGGCGTCGCCGCGATCCCGGTCGAGATTGACCGCCACCACGGTGAGGCCGCGATTCCCGTAGGCATTCTTCATGGCCTGCATCCAGGGAAAGGATTGGCGGCACGGAACGCACCAGGATGCCCAAAAATCCAAATAAATCACGCGGCCGCGAAAATCCTGAATATCCAGCGGCGGTGCGGCGCGTGCCGCACAGGCGCAGGCGCAGAGGAGGCCGGCAAAAACCAATGCACGAATAGTTTCCCGTCTGATCAATTGCGCTCCCTTCGGCTTACGCCGCGATCGCGGTTCACCTTGGGATCGCAGGGACGGTCGAAAGGTTCATACACTTTGTACTGCAAAGTGAGATAGTGTCAAGCATGGCAAGCTTCAGGCGGCAACCGATTCGCGACCGTGATCATCGTGACCGATAAGCAGGGCGGCTCCCGGAAATTCGAGCGCGACGAAATGAGAATCATTACGCGGCGTAGCGGCGTCGCGTTCGCCTTGTCGTCGTGGGTATTTGCATCCGCCTGGGCACAAACGGATGAGATTCAGGTCTATGACGCCGAGATCGCTGCGCCCGGCACGTTTAACCTGACCTGGCACGACAATTTCATATCGAGCGGCAGCACGACGCCGAGCTTTCCGGGGGGTATCGAACCGGACAAGTCGCTGAACGGCGTCAGTGAATGGGCCTACGGGGTCGCCCCCTGGTTCGAGGCGGGATTGTATCTTCCGCTGTACTCGATCACTCGCGACAACAGCGTGCTGTACAACGGCTTCAAGCTGCGAGCGCTGTTCGTATCCCCGGACGCGGCCGATCGCGACATTTTCTACGGTATGAATTTCGAATTCAGTTTCAACACGGCGCATTGGGACGAGCGGCGCTACACCTCCGAGATACGCCCCATCATCGGCACTCACGTCGGGCGCTTCGATTTCATCTTCAATCCCATCGTCGACAATTCCTACAACGGATTCTCGAACTTGGAATTCGTGCCCGCCACCCGCGTGGCCATGAAGGTTTCGGAAACTTACAAAGTGGCGCTGGAGGAATACGATGACTTCGGCCGCATCAGCCATTTTCTTCCCGCCGCCAAGCAATCGCATCAATTGTTCGGAGTGTTGGACGTCCATACCCGTCGGCTCGACATCGAGGCCGGCTTCGGTGCCGGGTTGACCGGTGCCTCGGATCACCGCGTCGTCAAATTGATCTTGATGAAGGATCTCTGAGTCTGGAGCGCCCGCGGCCTGCGCAGGTGGTTGGCCTGGCATATTGACACTATGTCAATAACTGACTATTATACAATTCATGTCCTACATTGCCGAACGTCGAGGAGAGGAAAAAGAGCGCCGGCGGGCGGAGATTCTCGATGCCGCCGAAGCCCTGTACGCCAAGCAGGGCTGGGACGCGCTGACGGTTGAACAAGTCGCGCGCAGCGCGCGCCTGTCGCGCGCCCTGGTGTACGTCTACTTCCGCGACAAAGAGGAGCTACTCTTCGCCATCGGCGAGCGTGCCATGGGCCTGCTGCGCGATCGGTTCACCGAGGCGGCCGCGGGCCACGCCCTCGGGCTCGATAAAGTCGAGGCGATCGGCCGCGCCTATATGGGATATGCCCATGAATTTCCACATTATTTCGACTTCTGCACGCGCTTTCAGGCACATTCTGTCGCGCTCGATCCCGGGTCGCACGAGGGTGCCTGCCGTACCACGGGCGATGAGGTGATGGGCGTGGTGGTGCGGGCGATCGAGGCCGGCATCGCCGACGGCAGCATCCGTCCGAACATTGGTCAACCGGTGTTGTTTGCAACCACGTTGTGGGCGTTCACGCACGGGATCATTCAGCTCGCCATGGCCAAGGGCAGCGATCTGGCCCGGTTTGGAATCGCGGTCCCCGATATGAGCAATTACGCCTTTGGACTGATACGCAACGTCGCGCAAAACACGGTCTCCCGGAAGACTTGAGCCCCTTTTTTTAACCGAGTGTTGACACATGTCTATATTATCTACAGGTGAACTCATTGGAGTCGCCCTGGCGGCACTGGCACTCAGCGCCTGCCAGCAGCACGCGCCTGCGGCGGCGGCGCCCACGCCGGTCGTCGCGCTGCCCGTGCACGCCGATGCCGGCAGCACGGCCGACGGCATTCGCTACCCCGTGGAGGTAGTCGCCCGTTACTCCACCGTCATGTCGTTCCGTGTCGCCGGCAAGCTGATCGAGCGCCGCGTGCGGCTCGGCGACGCCGTTCATCAGGGACAGCTCATCGCCCGTCTCGATCCGAATGATGCCGAAAAGCAGGCCGCGAGCGCGCAGGCCGTGCTCGACGCGGCCGAGCACCGGCTGGCCTATGCCCGGCAAACGCTCGATCGGGACCAGGCGCTGTTCGCGCAAAATCTCATTGCCGCAAATCAGCTAGAGCAGACACAAGATGCCTACGCCGCCGCCCTGGCCGGGCGCGAGCAGGCGGCTGCGCAGAGCGTGGTGGCGCGCAACACGCTGCAATACAACTCCCTGGTGGCCGACCATGATGGCGTGATCACCAGCGAGAACGCCGACACCGGTCAGGTCGTCTCCGCGGGACAAGCGGTATATGGACTGGCGTGGAGCGGCGACACCGACGTCACTCTGGATGCCGCTGCCGCCGATTTAGCAAGGATTGCCGTTGGCCAAACCGCGAAGGTGACATTTACGGCGCTGCCGGGCCGCAGCGTCGAGGCGCGCGTGCGTGAAGTGGCACCTGCGGCGGATCCGCAAAGCCGCACTTACCGGGTCAAGTTGACGCTCTCAGCGCCCGGGGCGGCCGTGCGACTCGGCATGACCGGGGAGGCGACTCTGTCGACAGCGGGGACCGTGGCGGCCCTGCCCATATTCCGGGTGCCGGCGACCGCCATCTTTCACCACGGCCGGGATCCGGCAGTCTGGGTCATTCGATCGAAGGATTCGACGCTCGAATTGCGGGCCGTGACGGTCGACCGCTACGCCGAGCGCAGCGCCGCGATCACCGGCGGCTTGAAGGACGGCGATCGAGTGGTGCTGGCCGGCGTGCACACCGTCTACGCCGGCGAGCTCGTCAATCCCGTCAAGCCCTTGTTCGACGGCGAAGGCGAGGGCGCCGTGGCGGCCGTGCAATGAGCGAGGCCTTCAACCTCTCGAGCTGGACTCTGCGCCATCAGGCGTTGGTGATATTCGTTCTCGTGCTGGTGACGCTGTTCGGCGTGCTGTCCTACGGCAGGCTGGCGCAGTCGGAGGACCCGCCGTTCACCTTCAAAGTCATGGTGATCCGCACGGTCTGGCCGGGAGCGAGCGCGCGCCAGGTTCAAGAGCAGGTCACCGATCGCATTGCGCGCAAGCTGCAGGAAACGCCCAACGTCGATTTTCAACGCAGCTATTCGCGGCCGGGCGAGTCGACGCTGTTCTTTACCATCAAGGACGCGGCTCCGCCGTCGCAGGTCCCGGAAACGTGGTACCAGGTTCGCAAGAAAGTCGGCGACATCGCCTATACGCTGCCCGCCGGAGTTCAAGGACCTTACTTCAACGATGAGTTCGGCGACGTCTACGTCGATCTCTATGCCTTGGAGGGCGATGGCTTTTCGCCGGCACAACTACATGACTACGCCGAACGCTTGCGCACCGAGTTGCTGCGCGTGCCGGACGTCAGCAAGGTCGACTTCATCGCCGATCAAGAGCAGCGTGTCTACGTTGAGATCTCCAACGCGCAGCTCGCAAAGCTCGGCCTGACGCCGCAACAGATCGCCGATGCCGTCGATGCGCAAAACGCGGTGTCGGGCGCGGGCCTGTTCACGACGGCGGACGATCGGGTCTATGTTCGACCGAGCGGCCAATTTCAGGACATCAAAGCCCTTGCGGATACGCTGATTCGCGTGAACGGCCGCGTGCTGCGCCTCGGCGACATTGCGGACATCAAGCGCGGCTACACCGATCCGCCGAGCGAATTCATGCGTTTCGGGGGTCAAGCCGTGCTGGGAATCGGCGTGACCATGGCGGCGTCGGGCGATGTGATCGCGCTCGGCAAGAAGCTCGATGCGGAAACTTCGCGCCTGCGCGCCGCGCTCCCCGCCGGACTCAAGCTGACGGAGGTGGCCAGCATGCCCCGCGCAGTCGGGCATTCGATCGACGATTTCGTCGAGGCGGTCGCCGAAGCGATCGCCATCGTACTGGTGGTCAGCCTGATCAGTCTCGGTTTCCGTACCGGAATGGTGGTCGTCATTTCCATCCCGCTGGTATTGGCGGCGACCAGCCTCTGCATGTATCTGTTCCACATCGGCCTGCACAAGGTATCCCTTGGCACGTTGATCCTGGCACTCGGCCTGCTTGTCGACGACGCCATCATCGCGGTCGAAACCATGGCGGTGAAGCTCGAGCAAGGTTTCGACCGGTTGCATGCCGCCGCATTCGCCTACACCAGCACGGCGTTTCCCATGCTCACCGGCACTCTGGTCACGGTTTCGGGTTTTCTGCCGATCGCGCTGGCGAAATCGGCGACCGGCGAGTACACCCGCTCGATCTTCGAGGTATCGGCCATTGCGCTGCTGCTGTCCTGGCTGGCGGCGGTCATCGTGATCCCGCTGCTGGGTTATCACATCCTGTCGGAGCATCCCACGCGGCGCGCGTTGAGTGCGGCGCCCGCCGCGCATCACGATGTGTACGACACCGCATTCTATCGCCGCCTGCGCGGCTGGATCGGCTGGTGCGTCGACCACCGCGGACGAGTGCTGGGCGTGACGCTGGCGCTGTTCGTGGCCGGTTTGGCGGGATTCGTGTTCGTGCCGCAGCAGTTCTTCCCGAGCTCGGATCGCACCGAGCTGCTGATCGACCTGCGCCTGCCGGAAGGCGCATCGCTTGCCGCGACGCTGCGCGAGGCACAGCGCTTCGAGTCGACGCTGGGAAAGCGACCCGAAATCGATCACTACATCGACTTCGTCGGCGCGGGCGCACCGCGCTTCTACCTGCCGCTGGATCAACAGCTGGCGGCGCCGAACTTTGCCCAGTTCGTGGTGACGGCCAAGAGCGTCAAGGACCGCGAAAGGCTCGCGGCAACTCTCGCGCAGGTGCTGCGCACGGACTACCCCTCGCTGCGCACGCGGATCAGCCGGCTCGAGAACGGTCCGCCGATCGGCTACCCGGTCCAGTTCCGGGTCAGCGGGCCGGAGATCGGCACGGTGCGGCAGCTCTCGGAGCAAGTGGCCGAGATCATGCGCGCCAACCCGGACACGGCCAACGTGCAGTTCGATTGGGACGAGCCCGCCGAGCGTTCGGTGCACTTCGAAGTCGATCAGACCAAGGCGCGCCAGCTCAATATCTCCTCGCGCGACATCGAAAACTATCTGCAAATGTCGCTGAGCGGCTTCACCATCACCCAGTTTCGCGAGCGCGACAAGCTGATCGGAGTCGATCTGCGCGCACCGCAGCGCGATCGCATCGACCCGTCGCAGATCGAACGGTTAGGCGTTCCGTCGCAGGATGGGACCGCGGTGCCGCTGTCGGCGCTCGGCCGTTTCACCTATGGACTGGAATACGGCGTCGTTTGGGAGCGCGATCGGCAGCCGACGATCACGGTCCAATCCGACGTACAGCACAGCGCGCAGGGGATCGATGTGACGACGCGAATCGACAAATCGCTCGCCGCTCTGCGCCAGCGTCTGCCGGTGGGCTACCGCGTCGACATCGGCGGCGCGGTCGAGGAGAACGCCAAGGCGCAGGGTTCGATCAATGCGCAGATGCCGTTGCTGGTGGTGGCCGTGCTGGTGTTCCTCATGGTCCAGCTACAGAGCTTCAGCCGCGTCATGATGGTGGTGCTCACCGCTCCGCTCGGCTTGATCGGCGTGGTAATCGCGCTGCTGCTGTTCCGCATGCCGTTCGGGTTCGTGGCCATGCTGGGGACCATCGCAATGTTCGGAATCATCATGCGCAATTCGGTGATTCTGGTGGACCAAATTGAACAGGACATTCATCTGGGACACGGCCGTTTCGAGGCCGTGATAGGTGCGACGGTGCGTCGGTTTCGCCCGATCACGCTGACTGCGGCGGCCGCGGTGCTTGCGCTCATTCCCCTGCTGCGCAGCAATTTCTTCGGTCCCATGGCGACCGCGCTGATGGGCGGCATCACGGTGGCCACCGTGCTGACCCTGTTTTATCTGCCCGCGCTGTATGCACTGTGGTTCCGTGTGCAACGGGACGAGACACCGCCGGAGGTCGCACCATGACGGAGCCAACGAATCGCGCAAGGTACGCCACCCCGCCCGCACTGGCGGTCCTGTCGATGCTGACCTTGAGCGTCGCCGCCTGCGGGGTGTTCGGCCCCAGCCGCGAGCCGCCGTCCAGCCCCTCGCCGGCACACTATGCGGTCGCCGCATCGCCCGAGCGGCTGCCCTCGGCCGACGGCGTTGCCCAGCAGCTAGCGATCGGTGCGCATG
>JBARBX010000624.1:0-2116 GCA_049793535.1 Steroidobacteraceae bacterium
CATGCGCACCAGCTCCTGCACGTGCATAAAGCGGTTCTCGAAGATGTTTTCGCGCACCATGCTCGTGCCTTCGGCCTGCGTGGCGAGCGCCATATATTGCGCCTGCATGTCGGTGGGGAAACCCGGATACTCTTCGGTGGAAATGTCGGCCGCGATCAGCTTGCCATGGTTGCGCACACGAACCGTGTCGGGACCAAGCACTTCGACGCGCGCGCCGGCCTCGTGCAGCTTGGCGATCACCGCGCCAAGATGCGAGGTATTGCAGTGTGAAACGATGAGGTCCCCACCGGTAATAGCGCCCGCAATTAGAAACGTTCCCGCCTCAATGCGATCGGGATTGATGCGGTAACGCGCGCCGCGCAGTTTGTTTACGCCGCTCACGCGAATGGTAGCTGTTCCCGCGCCCTCAATATTTGCGCCCATGGTGACCAGCAGCGCCGCAAGGTCGACGACTTCGGGCTCGCGCGCGCAGTTTTCCATCACGGTTTCGCCGTCGGCCAGCACGGCGGCCATGAGCAGATCTTCAGTGCCGGTGACGGTGATTTTGTCGAAGACCAGATGTGCGCCGCGCAGGCGCTGGGCGCGGGCCTCAATGTAGCCGTGCTCCTGCGTGATGGTTGCGCCCATCTGCTCCAGACCTTTGATGTGGAGATCGATGGGACGGCCGCCGATGGCGCAGCCGCCGGGCATGGCCACGCGCGCCATGCCGGTGCGCGCAATCAGCGGCCCGAGCACCAGCGAGCTGGCGCGCATGGTTTTCACAATCTCGTACTTGGCCACGGGATCGGAGAGGGTGCGGCAACTGATAGTGGTGCTTTGCGCCGTTTCGCCGGAACGGATCTCGATTTCGGCGCCCATGGATTCGAGCAGCCGGCGCTCGGTTGAAATGTCGCGCACATGCGGAATGTTGTCGAGCGTGATTGGCTCTTCAGTGAGGATGGCAGCGGCCATGCACGGCAGCGCCGAGTTCTTTGCGCCCGACACGCGAATGGTTCCGACCAGCGGATTGCCGCCTTGAACTACGAAAGTATCCATAAGAGGAAAAATGCCGCGAACAAAAGTGAAGCGGGCCGAAGCGACTCGGCGCGGATTCCCGGTTGTTCCGGTGGAGTTAGTTTATATGGCGTAAACAGGCGGGGTAGGGCGCGGGGAATCACGAGGATTAACTGTCTCGGCGCGGATGGACCAGCCGAAAGACATAGCCGGATCTGGCTTGGAGCCGTGTACGGGCGGGGACGCCCGTACGACAACCGCGCTACCACCCCAACGAATACAAATCATTCGTTGGGGACCCCGCGCTGGAGCGCGGCGCTACATTTCTTCCGCGGTGCCGCAACTGCCACTTACTGATTTTGCGCGGGCGCCGGGGCCGGCTGATCGTCGGACTGATCTTGATCTTGAGCTGGGGCCTGCGGCTGGGCTTGCGGCTGCGCCTGCATTTGCTGCGACTGCATTTGCATTTGTTGCTGCGGCTGCGTCGCCGAAACCAGATTCAATGGTTCGGTGAGCGTGAAAACCAGCGTTGCGCCATTATCGAGATCGGCCTGTGGGTGGTTGACGAGCAGATGAACCGTGATGGCGCCCGCACCGATGAGGCCGCCGGCAAGCGCTCCGACCGGACCGGCGACCACAGCGCCGGTGACTACGCCGGCGCCGGTTGCACCACCGTATTCAATGCCGTCGCGCTTGATGCGCGAGCCCGGCGCGACCGTGCCCTCGCCGCGCACGCGGGTGTTCGAGTCGGGAGTTCCGCTGAGCTGCGCGTACATTCTGAACTGCGCGCCGTTGGGCAGGACTACGGTTTCAGGATGCAGAACCATCGATCCATGGCCGCCGAAGTGGCCGCCAGAAACATCCGTCACCTGGCCGTCGATCTCAGATCCGGCGGGGATCAGCACCTGGTCGCCCTGGTAGACGTCGTAGAGCACGCGGGTATGGAAGGTATCGCCGTCACGGCTATCGGCAGTGGAGAGTCGATCGAGCAGCCGCGCGCGAATCGTGGTTCCGTAGCCAAGCGTCCCCGGAGGAGGCGGCGCAGGATGTACGATGTCGCCGTCGGGATCGTTCATGGCGGCGCGCTGATTCAGCATCGGCTGCTGGTTGTCGGGCGCTACCT
>JBARBX010000625.1:0-1996 GCA_049793535.1 Steroidobacteraceae bacterium
CTCGAGGCTGGGCCGTCAAGTATCGATAAGGGCGCTCGGGAATGCCAGCGGTTTACGCATCAGCGTGCTCTTGCCGAACAGCGATTCCACCAGATCGACCGCGAGCACCGCCGTCTTGTTGCGCACATCGAGGGCAGGGTTCAATTCCATGATGTCGAGCGATCCCATCTGCCCCGCGTCGGCGATCATTTCCATGCACAGTTGTGCTTCGCGGTACGACAGGCCGCCCGCCACCGTGGTGCCGACGCCGGGCGCAATTTCAGGGTCCAGACAATCGACATCGAAGCTGACGTGCAAGTGGGTATCGGCGTCCATGTCCTGCAACGCCAGCTCCATCACCGCCCGCATGCCCAGCTCGTCGATGCAGCGCATGTCGAACACCTCGAGATCCTGCTCGTGCACGAAGCGCCGTTCGCCGGCATCGACGCTGCGAATGCCGATCTGGCGAATCCATTGCGGGCGGATGGCCGGCGTCGCCCCGCCGATCTGCAGCAGCTCACGCGGGCCGAAACCGCACAGGCAGGACACGGGCATGCCGTGCAGGCTGCCGCTGGGCGAGAGTTCCCGGGTATTGAAATCGGCATGCGCATCCAGCCATAGCACGCGCAAAGTCTTGCCCGACGCCCGGCAATGGCGCGCCACCGCCGCAATGGAGCCGATGCTCAACGAATGATCGCCGCCGAGCAGAACCGGCAACCGACCCTCGCCGAGCTCCCGATAGACCGCGTCGTGCACTTCCAGGTTCCAGGCCGTCACCTGCTTGAGATTGCGATAGCCGTTCACCTTGATCAGCCCCGGATTCGGCGGGCCGCTGACATTGCCGCAGTCCACCACATCGAGCCCACGCTGGGTGAGCTCCGCATGGATGCCCGCGACGCGCAGCGCCTCGGGGCCCATGGAAGCGCCGCGGTCGCTGGCGCCGATGTCCGTGGGGGCACCGATGAGACTGGCCGTTCGGATCATGGCCATCACGCCACCCGGCGGCGGCGTGCCGTCGCGCGTTCTGCGGACAGGCCCGCGAACAAATCCTTGGGATCGTCGAGCTCGGGGATGAGATCGATGCGCAGACCGCCGTCCGGCTGCTCGGCATTCAGGCGCCGCAGATAGCGCAGCGCCGAGAAGTCATTGAGCGCAAATCCCACGGAATCGAACAACGTGATTTCGCGCATCCCGGCACGACCCGGGTGCCGGGCGCGCAGCACGTCGGCAAGTTCGGTGACCTGAACCGCGGCAGCCTCCGCGGCGTCGAGTTGTTGAATCTCCCCCTCGATGCGCGCCTGCGGCTCGAACTCCACCACGATGCGCAAATCCGGCAGGCGAAGAATGTCCGCATGCAATTCGGTCTTGCCGGGACAATCGCCGCCGACGGCATTCAAGTGCATTCCCGGCGCCATCATCTCCGGAGTCAGGATGGTGGCGTTGCGCTTGTCCGCGGTGGCCGTGGTCACGATATCGGCGCCGTGCACGGCGTCGGCGGTGGACGCGCAGCGCGTGACGCTAAGATCCGGGAGGCGCAGCATCGAGAGATTGCGCATCAGCTTGGCGGTCGCCTGCGGGTCTGTATCGTAGAGCCTCAGGCTCCGCACCCCCAGCATGCGGTGGAAGGCAATGGCTTGAAATTCACTCTGCGCACCGTTGCCGATCAGGGCCATCACACGGCTGCCCGGGCGCGCCATGCGGCGCGCCGCCAGCGCCGAGGTGGCGGCGGTGCGCAGCGCCGTCACGAAAGTCATTTCCGACAGCAGCAGCGGATAGCCGGTGGCCACGTCCGCGAGTACGCCGAAGGCCGTGACGGTGAGCAGGTTCTTCGCCGTGTTCCCGGGGTGACCATTCACGTACTTGAAGGAGTACAGGCGTCCGTCGCTGGTGGGCATGAGTTCGATGACCCCGACGGCCGAATGGGTGGCATGGCGCGGCGATTTCTCGAAATCATCCCAACGCCGGTAATCCGCCTCGATCTCGCCGGCCAGTTGTTCGATGAACGCCCCGGTGCCGA
>JBARBX010000626.1:0-5770 GCA_049793535.1 Steroidobacteraceae bacterium
CATCCGAATCGTCAAAATGGCCTCCGAGAAAAGACCATGATCACGCTGACCCAAGTGCTGACATTGTCCGGTCTGCTGTTCGCGATCGCGGTCGCCGGGGTGTTCCTCAACCGCAAGAACGTGATCGTGCTGCTGATGTGCATCGAACTCATGCTGCTCGCGGTCAATTTCAACTTCGTTGCCTTTTCGCGCTATCTCGGCGACATCGGCGGCCAGATCTTCGTGTTTTTCATCTTGACGGTGGCGGCGGCCGAAGCTGCCATCGGCCTCGCAATATTGGTCGTGGTGTTCCGCGAACGCCGCAGCATTGAAGTCGAAGACCTCGACTCGCTCCAGGGCTGAGGGACAAGCAGAATGCAGGAGATTTATCTCACGATCGCCTTGGCGCCGCTGGCGGCCGCCATCATCGCCGGGTTGTTCGGCAAGTCCATCGGCAGGGCGGGCGCGCACAGCGTCACCATCGCGGGCGTCGGCATTTCGTGCGCACTGTCGTTCTATGTGCTGTACCAGATGCTGTACATCGGGATGGCGCCGTTCAACGGCACGGTTTATACCTGGCTGGTCAGCGACGGGCTCACCATGAACGTCGGATTTCTGATCGACCGCCTGTCCGCCATGATGATGGTGGTGGTGACGTTCGTGTCCTTGATGGTGCACATCTACACCATCGGCTACATGCACGATGACGACGGCTATACGCGCTTCTTCAGCTACATCTCGCTGTTCACGTTCTCGATGCTGATGCTGGTGATGTCGAACAATTTCATGCAGCTGTTCTTCGGCTGGGAAGCCGTGGGCGTGGTGTCGTACCTTTTGATCGGATTCTGGTACACGCGGCCGACGGCGATCTTCGCCAACTTGAAGGCCTTCCTGGTCAATCGAATCGGCGATTTCGGCTTCGTGCTGGGCATCGCCGCGGTGGTGCGCTACACGGGATCCCTGGACTACGCCACCGTGTTCGCCCACACCGACCAACTCGTGGCGGCGCAGATTCACGTCACATCCACCGTGGTCTGGCCGGCCATCACCTTTACCTGCATCTGTCTGTTCGTGGGTGCCATGGGCAAGTCCGCGCAAATGCCCTTGCACGTGTGGCTGCCCGATTCGATGGAAGGCCCGACCCCGATCTCCGCGCTGATCCATGCCGCGACCATGGTGACGGCCGGTATCTTCATGGTGGCGCGCATGTCGCCGCTGTTCGAATTGTCGGAGACGGCGTTGTCGGTGGTGTTGGTCATCGGCGCGACCACATCCTTCTTCATGGGGCTGCTCGGGATCGTCGCCAACGACATCAAGCGGGTGGTGGCCTATTCGACGCTGTCCCAGCTCGGCTACATGACGGTGGCGCTCGGCGTGTCGGCATACGGCGCCGGAATTTTTCATCTCATGACGCATGCCTTCTTCAAGGCGCTGCTGTTCCTGGCGGCGGGTTCGGTGATCATCGCGATGCATCACGAGCAGGACATGCGCAAGATGGGCGGGCTCAAGAAGTACCTGCCCATCACGTATTGGACCTGCCTGGTGGGATCGCTCGCCTTGATCGGGTTTCCGGGCACGGCGGGATTCTTTTCCAAGGATGCGCTGATCGACGCGGTTCACCTGTCGCATCGTTGGGGTTCCGGATACGCCTATTTCTGCGTGCTTACGGGCGTGTTCATCACGGCCCTGTACACCTTCCGCATGTTCTTCATGACCTTCCACGGCGAGCCGCGCATGGATCATCACACCCAGGAGCATCTGCACGAGAGCCCCTGGGTGGTGACGGTGCCGCTGGTCCTGCTGGCCATCCCCTCGGCCGTGATTGGCTGGTTCACGGTGGAGCCGGTGCTGTTCGGCGGCTATTTCGGCACTGCGATTCAGGTGCTGCCGGCCAACGATGTGCTGGCTCGAGTGGGCGAGGAGTTCCATGGCTCGCCCGGCGAATTCATGTGGGCGGCATTCAGCGCGCTGCCGGTGTGGTTTGCCGCGCTCGGCGCGCTCACCGCGTGGTGGTTCTTTTTGAAGCGGCCGGATCTGGCCGACGCCGCGGAGCGCCGGTTCAAATGGCTGTATGCGATTTTGGTCAATAAATACGGTTTCGACTGGTTCAACGAACACGTGCTCGTGCCCGCGGCCCAAATGCTGGGCGGAGGCCTGTGGCGCTTCGGCGATCAGATGGTGATCGACGACGGGCTGGTCAACGGCAGCGCGCGCACCGTGGGTTGGCTGGGCTCGGTGATGCGCTACGCGCAGTCGGGCTACCTCTACCACTACGCGTTCGCGATGATTCTGGGATTGGCCTCAATTCTCGTGTGGCTGCTATGGCGAACATGATGTTCGGCGGGCATCTGTTGTCGCTGCTGATTTGGCTGCCCATCGGCGGCGGCTTCGCCGTACTCGCGCTGGGGAACCGCGACAACACCGCGAAATGGCTGTCCTTGATCGTCAGCGGGTTGAGCCTGGCACTGAGCGTACCCCTGTTCGGGGCGTTCAAGATCGGCACCGCGGCGATGCAGTTCGTCGAGCGCGCGCCCTGGATTTCGACCATTCATTCCGAGTACTACATCGGGGTGGACGGCATCTCCATGCCGCTGATCCTGCTGACCACCTTCACCACCGTGCTCATCGTTATCGCGAGCTGGACCAACGTGGCGAAGCGCGTGGCGCAGTATTTCGCCGCGTTCTTGATCCTGGAAGGACTGATGATCGGCGTGTTCGCCGCGCTCGACGCCGCGCTGTTCTACGTGTTCTGGGAGGCGATGCTCATCCCGATGTTCATCATCATCGGGGTGTGGGGCGGGCCGCGGCGCGTGTATGCCACCATCAAGTTCTTCCTGTACACCTTCATCGGATCGGTGCTGATGCTGGTTGCGCTGATCTACCTGTATTTGAAGTCGGGCACCTACGAGCTAGCGGCATTGCAGCGCATGCCGCTGACGCTGAACGAGCAGACCTTCATCTTCTTCGCTTTCCTGGCCGCTTTCGCCGTGAAAGTGCCGATGTGGCCGGTGCATACCTGGCTGCCCGACGCGCATGTGGAAGCGCCCACCGGCGGTTCGGTGGTGCTGGCGGCCATCATGCTGAAGATGGGCGGATACGGCTTCTTGAGATTCTCCCTGCCGATCGCACCCGACGCGAGCAGGCATTTCGACTGGCTGATCATTGCGCTGTCGCTGATCGCCGTGCTCTACATCGCGTTCGTCGCGCTGGCGCAGCGGGACATGAAGAAGCTGATCGCGTACTCCTCGATCGCGCACATGGGCTTCGTGACGCTGGGGATGTTCATTGGATTTCAAATCGTGGCGCATACAGGCCGCACCTCCGGCATCGAGTTGGGTTTGGACGGCGCCGTGGTGCAAATGCTCTCGCACGGCCTGGTGTCGGGCGCGATGTTTCTGTGCGTCGGCGTCATGTACGACCGGGTCCATAGCCGCGAGATCAGCGCCTACGGCGGGGTCATCAATACCATGCCCAAATTCGCGGCCTTCATGGTGTTGTTCGCGCTCGCGAATTCGGGCCTGCCGGGCACCTCGGGTTTCATCGGCGAATTCATGGTGATACTGGCGTCGTTCAAGGCGAACGTCTGGTATGCATTCCTGGCCGCCACCATCCTGGTTCTCGGCGCCGCGTACACCCTGTGGCTGATCAAGCGCGTCATCTACGGCGCGGTCGCCAACGACAAGGTCGCGGCGCTCAAGGATCTCAACGGCCGTGAATTCCTGGTGCTCGGCGCACTCGCCGTGGCGGTCCTGCTGGTTGGCATATGGCCGGCGCCGCTGCTCGACGCGATGCGGGCGACGACGCTGCACTTAACCCAGCAGCTGCTGGTCTCGAAGATCGCCCCTTAAGGCCCAACGATGCACGCTCTCGCTCAATTCAGCGCCAGCCAATTCAATTCCGGACTGATCTATGCATCTCCGGAAATCTTCTTGGCGCTGGCCGCATGCGCCATCTTGATGCTCGACCTTCTGCTCAACGATGCGCAGCGCCGTTGGACCGGAGTGTGGGCCGTCGCCGCCCTGCTCATCACGGCCGGGCTGGTGGCCGAGCAGCAGGTATCGGGGAGGATCGTAACGCTGGGCGGGCTGTTCGAGCTGGACCGCATGGCGCAGGTGCTGAAGGTCGTCACGCTGCTGACGGTGGCGGTGGTGTTCGTGTATTCCACGGACTACCTGCAGCGCCGGGCCATTCTCAAGGGGGAATACTACGTCCTCGGGCTGTTCGCAGCCTTGGGCGCGATGGTGCTGATATCGGCCGCCAACTTGATCTCGCTGTACCTGGGCCTCGAACTGATGTCGCTGTGCCTGTATGCCATGGTCGCATTCGATCGGGAGTCGGGGGTGGCTGCGGAATCCGCCATCAAGTACTTCGTGCTGGGATCCATGGCATCGGGAACGCTGCTGTACGGCATGTCCATCGTCTACGGTGTCACCGGAAGCCTGGAAATTGCCGCGATCGCCGAGGCCGCGCATAACGGCCTGGGAGACAACATCGGCCTTGTGTTCGGCATCGCATTTCTCATCGTCGGAGTGGGTTTCAAATTTGGCGCCGTCCCGTTCCACATGTGGATTCCGGATGTGTACGAAGGCTCGCCGACCTGCGTCACCGTGTTCATCGGAACTGCGTCGAAGCTTGCCGCATTCGCGCTCGCCATGCGCCTGTTGCCCGAGGCGCTGGGTGGGGCGCACGCCGATTGGAGCCAAATGCTGGTGGTGCTCGCCGTGCTGTCGATGGCCATCGGCAACATCGTCGCCATCGCGCAGAGCAATCTGAAGCGCATGCTCGCCTACTCGACGATATCGCACGTCGGATTCGTTCTCCTCGGCATACTCTCGGGAACGGCGCAGGGCTATCAAGCCGCGATGTTCTACATGATCAGCTACGTCATTGTCGCGGCCGGAGCCTTCGGCATGATACTGCTGCTGGCGCGGCAAGGATTCGAGGCGGACAAGATCGTGGATTTCCGCGGGCTCAATGTCCGCAGCCCCTGGTTCGCCGGCATGATGGCGATACTCATGTTCAGCCTCGCGGGCGTGCCGCCGTTCATCGGATTCTGGGCCAAGCTCGGCGTCATTCAGGCGGTGCTGGGCGTGAACTACGTCTGGCTCGCGGTGGTGGCGGTGCTGTTCTCCGTGGTCGGCGCGTTCTACTACTTGCGCATCGTGAAGCTGATGTACTTCGACGAGCCGACCGATACCGAGGCCATCGGCGGATCATTGGCCATGCGCGCGCTGCTGAGCGCCAACGCCTTGCTCGCGTTCGCGCTGGGCGTGATTCCCGGCAGCCTGTTGCAAATCTGTCAGCAGGCCCTGCAATGAGGCAATGAGCGGCCGGGCGGGGCGTTGAGTGCAGTGCTTGCATTGGCTGCGTTGCCCGGTACAATGAGCGGCTCTTCAGGTGCGGGGTGGAGCAGTCTGGCAGCTCGTCGGGCTCATAACCCTAAGGTCGTAGGTTCAAATCCTACCCCCGCTACCAATTTCCCAGATTTCTATCGATAAATCCTATACTTACAGGCGCATGTGAGCGCATTCTCCACGGACTTCTACATCGATGAGAATGCCGTGCGTTCTGCGATCAAGTCGCAGCGCATGTTCAATCTCATGCATCTGGATAGCGCGATCAAGGTTGATTTGATCGTACGCAAGAATTCGGAGTATCGGCACACAGAGTTTGAGCGCCGCAAGTCGGTGGAGTTTGCCGGAATATCGACGTGGATTACGAGCCGCGAAGACCTGATCCTCTCAAAGCTTGTTTGGGCGCTCGACACAGGCTCGGAGATGCAACTGCGCGA
>JBARBX010000627.1:0-12687 GCA_049793535.1 Steroidobacteraceae bacterium
TCCACCAGGATTCCGAAATCGATTGCTCCGATGGAGAGCAGATTCGCCGAGGCGTTCTGCAGATCCAGACAGATGAAGGCGAACAGCAGTGCGAGCGGGATGCTGACAGCGACAATCAGGCCGGCGCGAACGTCATACAGGAAAAATATCAGCACCACGACGACCAGCAGCATGCCGCGCAACAGGTTGCGCTCCACCACCTGCGTCGTCAGTTCGACCAGGTCGCTGCGATCGTAGAACGGAAGCACCTTGACGTCCTTGGGGAGGATTTCGTCGTTGAGCTGCTTGGTTTTTGCTTCGACCCGCTTCAGGACATCCTGGGTCTTTTCGCCGGTGCGCAGCAGGATGACGCCTTCCACGGCGTCGTCCTGCTTCTGGAAGCCGAATTCGCCCAGACGCGGAGCGATGCCGATGACCACGCTGCCCAGGTCCTTGACCAGCACGGGAGTGCCGTCGTGCACCGCCACCACCACGTTGCCGATGTCCTCCAGCGTGGTGATGCGTCCGATGCCGCGCACGTAGTAGAACTCGCCGCCCTGGGAATAGAAGCCGCCGCCGGAGTCGTCGTTATTGGCCGTGAGGGCGCTTTCGACCTGCGCCACCGACAATCCGACCGAAGCGACCTTCGCCGGATCGAGCAGCACCTGGTACTGCATGGTCCCGCCGCCGAACCCCGAGTCATCCGCCACGCCGGGAACGGACTTGAATTGAGGCTCCACCGTCCAATCCTCGAAGGTCTTGAGTTCCATCGGCGAGCGGTCGGGGCTTTGCAGAACGTAACGGTAGATGAGGCCCGACGGCGATGACATCGGCGACACCGAAGGGCTTACGCCGCTGGGCAGGCTCAGATCGCCCAGGCGGTTGAATACTTGCTGGCGCGCAAAATAATTGTCGGTGTTGGTTTGAAAGGTGAGGATGACGTCGGACAGCCCGTACAGCGAAATCGAGCGGATCGTGGTCATCTGGGGGATGCCGTTCATCTCCTTTTCCACCGGTACGGTGATGAGCCGCTCCACTTCCTCGGCGGCGCGCCCGGGCCACTGTGTGATCACTTCGACGATGGGAGGAGACAGATCGGGATAGGCGTCCACCGGCAGGCGATCCAGCGAACGCGATCCGGCGCCGATCAGCACGAGCGTCATTAGCACGATCAGAAACGACTGGCGCAGCGAAGAGGCTACGATCCGGTTCATGATCGACGCGCTGCGCGGCGCCGACTCGGCGGGTGGCAGTTGCGCGCTCATTGATTCTGCATGAATTGAACGAAGAGGGCCCCTTCAACCACGATTTGGTCGCCGGCCTTGATGCCGGCGTCGATATCATATTGGTCCCCCACCCGATGGCCCAGAGTCACGTGTTGCCGGGCGAAGCTGCCGTCAGCCTCGGTGCGGTAGACGAAGGGTAGGTTCTCGTCGTCGCGCAAGATCGACGATACGGGTACCAGCAGGCCGGTGTTCTCTTGATGGGCCTGGATCAACACGTGGACGTACATCTGCTTCTTCAGAGAATTTCCCGGATTGTCGGCGACCACACGCACGATCACCGCCCGCGTATCGGGATCCACCAGCGCAGAGATGTTGTCCACCTTTCCGGAGAGACTTCCCGCACCGATTCCGCTCAGTACTTCGGCCGAATCGCCGATGCTCACATCCGCAAGATCGGAGCCGAATACTTGCGTCATGACCCAGACGCGCGACAGATTGGCGACCGTGAAGCACGGGGTGCTGCCCGCCTGCAGAAGCTCTCCGGGGGTGATCAGCTTCTCGACCACGGTGCCGGAGACCGGCGCCCGAATCATTCCCTCCGGCTGCAAAGCCGGCCGGCCTTCCTGAATGTCCTTGACGGTTTGCGCCGATACGTTGAGTGAGACGAGCGCCTCCAGGGCGGCGTCACGGTCAGCCTCGGCATTGACCGCATCGGTTTCCGCCTGCTCTGCTTCGCGCTGAGCGACGCCGTGATGCTCGAGCAAATCACGGTCCAGATTCGCCAGACGCCGGTTGGTCTTGGCGGTCGCCAGCGCTTTGCGATATGCGTCCACGGCGGCAGCAAAGTCCGGGGATTGCACGGCCGCCAGCGGCTCTCCCTCCCTGACCCTGTCGCCGAGGGAAACCAGCAGCCGCGACACCGGACCGGAGAAGGGCGCCAGCACGCTGGTTGCCTGGTCGTTGTCGAAATCGACCACCCCGGTCGCTTCGATGGTTTTGTGGAATTTCGATGCGGCAACGCTGTACAGGTGCAGCTTCTGCCTCTGCGCCGGCGTCAGCGCCACGCTGTCCGCTTTCACGGCCGACGGCTGCGCTTCAGTGTGACTCTCGGGCGAACATCCGCCGCATGCGACGAGGGCCGCGATCGCGAAGCAGGCCCCGCAAGACAGTTTATTTTTCATGTTGATCCGTGACTAATTCCGTGCGGTGCCACCAGCCACCGCCAAGCGCCTGAAACAATGCCGCCGTATCGGCAAATCGATTTGCCTGCGCCTGCACCAGGTTGATGCGCGCTTGCTGGTAGGCCTGTTCGGCGTTCAGCAGGGCCAGATAACTGGCATACCCGTCCTGCAATTGCCGTTGAGCCAGATCCAGAGTCACCTTGGCGGCGGCGGCGGCGGCGGCGGCCGCCTTCAGGCCTTCCGCATCCTGTTCGAGCGCCGTCAAGGTGTCGGCGACGTTCTGAAACGCCGTCAGAACCGTGCTGCGATATTGTTCGGCCGCCTGAGTGTAGGCGGCCTTGGCGGCCCGCTCCTGGTGCAGCAGAGTGCCGCCTTGGAAAATCGGCGCCGTCGCTTCCGCGCCCAGCCCCCAAAAGCCGGTGCCCGACGTGAACAACTGATTCATGGCGGCGGCGGTGCTGCCCGCGTTGGCCGTCAGCAGAATATTCGGCAGGCGGTTGGCGGCCGCGATTCCAATCTTGGCACTGGCATCGTGCAGGTTTGCCTCGGCCTGCAGCACATCGGGCCGCTGCGCCACGAGCGCCGACGGAAGGCTGACCGGCAGATCCTGCGGCAGTTGCAGGCTCGATAGGTCCAGTTTGTTCTCCGCTGCCTGATTCGGAAAGCGCCCGGCCAGTACGGCCAGAAGATCTTGTGCCTGGGCCAATTGCTTGAGCAGAGGCGGCAGAGTGGCGGCGACCTGCGCGAGCTGCGATTCCTGCGCCGCAAGGTCGAGCCGGCTGGCATAACCCTTGTCGAATTGATACCGCAGGACGTTGACGCCGTTCGCGTTGATGTCGATGAGCTGCCGGGTCGCTTCGATCTGCATCCGCAGCGACGCCTCCAGAACGACCGTCACCACGACGTTGGCGGTCAAGGTGGTGTACGTGGCGGCCCTTTGGAAGCGAACTTCCTGCTCCTGCGCCTGCAGCGACTCCACGGTGCGGCGGTTCAGACCGAACACATCGGGGGCATAGGCGACGGTGACCTGCGGCGTGAACAGATTGTAGAGGAAGGCGTTCGAGTTGAGCGCCGGTGCGACCTGGCCCGATTGCCGCTGACGGCTGGCCGAGAAGTTGGCCGTCACGCTGGGATAGTAGACTCCCCGCTGCGCCAGCACATTTTCCCGGGCCACCGACAACGCCGCTTGCGCCGCCTTGAGGTCATGATTGTTCGCCAGCGCAGCATCGATCAGTTCATTGAGCGGCGCGCAATGAAACAACGTCCACCAATCCGCGGAGATGTCTCCTCCATGGGCAAAGCGCTGGGTTTCGCCGCCCGGGATGTTCGGGACGGCGACCGTGGGCGAGAGCGGATGGGGCGTATAGGCGTCCACATCCGGTGCCGCCGGTTTCTTGAAGTCGGGACCTACCGCGCAACCCGTCATGGCCGCAAACATCCATGCCGCGACGAAGGCCGGCGCGCGCCATTTACGGGGCGAGCGCCGCTTGTCCGCTGTCGTCATTTAATCCGCCATCTCCGATGATCCCGCTAGCTTAGCAAGAATCGAGATTGGCTGGCGGCATTGCCTTCCCCGCTGGACATGGCGCGCCACGAGCGGCATGCTTGCCCGGCGTATGACGCGCGGACCCCTGGGGATGGAGATTCGTAAGCAGACGCACCGGTAGCCATGTCGGCTCGCATTGCGCAGCGATCCGTGCTCGGCAAAATCGCCCCGCCCAGGAGCGGGATGCGACGCCTGCTGCCGGCCGTCGTGAGCTGGACTCTGATCGCCTACACTCTGGTGTTGTGCGTCGTGATATGGGGCTTCGCCGTCGAGCGCATCCAGAGCGACTATCGCTCGACCCTGCAAATGGAGCGCGAGCATCTGGGCAGCGTGAGCGGAACGCTGCAAGCGCAAGTCGAGGCGATGCTCGGCGACGGTGTGGGTGCCGCGCTCGCCGCCGCCAATGAACTCGGGTACCGCAGCGACCTCGTTGGCGCGGACGATGCGGCATATTCCGATACGCTGGCGCACATGCTGACCGGCGGTCCCTACGTTCGATCGCTGTTCCTGGCGAATGCGGGGCGGTTCGTGCGGGTCGGCCGCTCCACCGCCCCCGATGTGCGTACCACCGCTCCGGCGTGGATGCTGCCGGCGCTCAGCCTCCAGTCGGACGATGCCTGGGTGGGCGCCCCGATCTTCGATCCGGAGATGCCGACCGAGCAGGTGATTCCGATTGCGCGACGGGTCGCGGGCGGCAAACTACGGGGCTCCTGGGCGGGTGCGCTGATCGCCTTCGACACGCTGGACCCAGTTTACGGACAATCCGAGTCCGGCAGCGGCGTTGGTTTGTTTGCCAAGGATGGCACGGCGCTGCTGCTGATCCCGGCGGCGCAGTTGCGCGAGGCCGAAGGCATCAATATCGCCGGCTCGGATCTGTTCCGGCGCGCCGCCGCTGGCGCCAATTCGGGCGTGCTGGAGGGTATTAGCCCCTTTGCCGGGCGCCCCGCGACCATCGTCGCCTACCACCGCGTGCACGGATATCCCCTGTTTGCCGAAGCCTCGCGGCACCGCGAGGACGCGCTCGAAGGTTGGTATGGCCGCAGGCGGAGCACGCTGCTGTCCGCGGTGGCGATCACCTGCCTCGTGCTCATGAGCGCCTGGATGCTGAACCGGTCTCTGCGGGCGCTGCGGCGGCGCGAGCTTCACTACCGCGCGCTGTTCAACAATGCGGCTTTCGGCGCCTTCGTCCTGGAAGGCGAGCGCATCGTCGAGGCCAATCGAACCAGCGCCGCGATGTTCGGCACCGGCCAGCCGAACATGCTGATCGGCATGCGGCTGTGGGACCTCTCGCCCGCGACACAGCCCGACGGCACTTCCTCCGAAGCGATGTGCCGCGAGCGAATCCGCCGCACCATCGACAGCAGCGCCGCCAGTTTCGAATGGATCCTCCTACGCCTCGATACCGCCGCGCCGTTTCCCGCGGCGGTGCATCTGTCGAGCCTGGACGCCGACGGCAAAACCATGACCTTGGCGGTCATCCACGACGTCAGCGAGCGCAAGCTCCTCGACGAGGAGCGCGAGCGGGCGATCGATGAGCTGCACGAGTTGGCAGCGGCGCTGGTGCGCGTTCAGGACGATGAGCGGCGGCGCATTGGGCGGGAGCTTCATGATAGTACCGGGCAGTCTCTGGTGGCGTTGGAACTCAGCCTTGCCCGCCTGGCGCGCACGGTGCCGACGGGCTCGAATCCCGCGCGCACCCTGGTCGACGAGTGCGTGGCGCTGGCGCGCCAGTGCTCAACCGAGATTCGTACCGCCTCGTACCTGCTGCATCCGCCGTTGCTGGATGAAATCGGACTGCTGAGCGCGTTGCGCTGGCTGGCGGACGGTCTGCGCCAGCGAAGCGGCATCGACATCGAACTGGAACTGCCCGAATCGCTGGAGCGCTTACCGCCCGAGCAGGAGCTGGCGATCTTCCGCGTGGCCCAGGAAGCCTTGACGAACGTCCATCGCCACGCGAAGAGTCCGTCGGTGACGATACGGCTGTTCGAGCAAGAGGGCTCGGTGGTCATGGAAGTCGAGGACGCCGGCCACGGCATCATGCTCGCCGGCTCGTCGCCCAAATCGACGGATGCCGCCGCTTTGGGGGTCGGCCTTGCCGGCATGCGCGAGCGCATGCGGCAGCTCGCAGGTTCCCTGACCGTGCGCACCGGTCCGCGCGGGACCTGCGTTCAGGCCAAGCTGCCGCTGGCGCGCGCGGCCGCCGACCGCACCGACCGGCGCGTGTCGCTTTAGAGTCGGGCTATGAGCAATGTCCGGATCTTGATTGCCGACGACCACGAGCTCATCCGCCGCGGGCTGGTGGCATCGCTGACGGAGCGGCCCGACTGGAGCATTGTGGCCGAGGCCGCCGATGGCCGTCAGGCTTGCGAGTTGGCGGATCTGCACGCCCCCGATATCGCGGTGCTCGATTTGACCATGCCCGAACTCAACGGCCTCGATGTCACTCGCCATATCCGCGCTTCCACGCCCAAGACCCGCATTTTGATCGTCACCGCGCATGAGTCCGAGCAGCTCATTCGCGAAGTGCTCGACGCCGGTGCGATGGGATATGTGTTGAAGTCCGATGCCGGACGGGTGCTGGTTCAGGCCATCGAGGCTCTGCTCGATGAGCGGCCTTTCTTTACCTCCAAGGTGGCGCGCTTCGTGCTCGATGGGTACCTGCGCTCCTCGGAGGATTCCACGTCGCTGGTCGCCGTTGCGCTCTCGCCTCGGGAGCGGCATATCGTGCAGTTGCTCGCGGAGGGCAGTAACAACAAGGAAGTTGCCCGAACCCTGCAACTGAGCGTCAAGACGGTCGAGACGCACCGCAGCAATATCATGCGCAAGATGCAATTCGGCTCCCTGGCAGACCTCGTGCGCTACGCCATCCGCAATAAGATCGTAGACGCCTGACGGCCTCCGCCCGCTCCGCGACCCCCTAGGGGGCTACACACTCTCATCCAACCGAATGCGTGATATACTGTATATCAATAATGCCGCCGTTGCCCTAAAGTGCCGCCCAAGAGGTGAGCATGATCGGGTCCGCGTCCATAACAGCCAGTGACAATGACGAGCGCATCCGGCGCTACGCCAGCCTTGGCGAGTTCGCCGCCGGCGTAGCCAACGACCTGCGGGCGCTGTTGGCGCCCATCGATCAGCACGCCGTGGCGCTGCATGCCGAAGTTTGCGGCAATGGCGCCGCCCAGGCGCGCTTGGAGAAGATCCTCGACACGGTCGAACTGGCGCGCAGTCTGGTTCACCAGATGTTGATCTTCAGTCACGGTTCGGCCGGTGAGCCACGCTCCTTGTCCGTCGGAAAGTTGGTGCGAGAGGCGCTGCCGCTGATGCGTGCCGCGGTTGCCAGCACGGCCGTGCTGCGCATC
Organism: Steroidobacteraceae bacterium; assembly: GCA_049793535.1. Taxonomy (GTDB): domain Bacteria; phylum Pseudomonadota; class Gammaproteobacteria; order Steroidobacterales; family Steroidobacteraceae; genus Bog-1198. The sequence goes on from JBARBX010000627.1 coordinate 7,295, forward strand.
GCCGTCGATACCAACGCACCTCAGGTTCTGGCCGACCCCGTTGCCATGCAGCGCGTCCTGCTCAATCTGGTGCTGAACGCCTCCCGCGCCATTCGCCAGCCGCACGGTGTCATCGAGATCGGCGTCACCGGTATGAAGGCCGCGGATGGTCATGGGCCGGAGTCGGTGCGACTCACGGTGGCCGACAACGGCATCGGCATGGATGCTGCGACCTTGGGCGATGTCAGGCAGCGCTTCATGGAGCCGCCGAGCCTTTTGCAGGGTGCCGGACTGGGTCTACGTACCGCCCACCTGGTCGTTTGCGCCCATCGCGGCCGGCTGCAACTCGACAGCGAGCCGGGTGGCGGCACGACGGTTCGCATCGATTTGCCGGCGGTCTCGTCCCCGCCCACGGCACTCGTATGAAATCGGCATCCGCCTCGCAGCAGCCCGGTGTGGGCGAGCCTGATAGCGGGTCCACGGCGGCCGCACCGCTGTCGCAGATGCAGCGCCGGTTTCGAGTGCTGAGCGCCTGCAATCACGCGATCATCCATTCCGTCAGTGAAGATGAGTTGCTGACCGACATTTGCCGAGCGCTGGTCGAAGTCGGCGGCTATCGGCTGGCGTGGGTCGGCTACTGCGCCGACGCGCGTCCCGGCCGCGCAGCGGAGGCCGCCGTGGGCAGTGCCTGGGGCGCCGGACCGCTCGATTCGGTCGAGCTCGGCTGGACACACGCCCACGGCGATCAGACACCCGCCATCCGCGCCATGCGTTTGACCTCGACACAGGTCGTGCGCGATCTTGGGGATGAACGCTGGAGCGTGGAGTGGCGCGCACGGGTGCGCGAACGCGGGCTTCGAGCCGCCTTGGCCGTGCCGCTGCTCACTGATGAGCGCTGTCTTGGCGTGCTCGAGGTTTACACCGACCGCTCGGCGGACTTCGACACGCCGGAGATGGCGCTGCTCATCGAACTCGCCGCGGATCTCGCTTTCGGAGTCGCAGCCCTGCGCACGCGGCGCGAATGCGAGCGGCAGCAAACCGATATCGCGTTGCTCACGCGGGTTCTCAAAATGCAGAGCGCGATCAATTCGGCGGTGCTGCGCATTCGCGACCAAAACCTGCTGTTGCAGGAGGCCTGTCGCGTGGCCACCGACGTCGGCCACTACAATAGCGCGGTCGTCTGGCGCGTCGAACCTGGCGCCCGCCATGCGCGGCCGGGGTTTCGTACGGGAGCGGAAGTGCCCAAGATCGCGCCCGACCCTTTGCCCATCGGCGACGGCAGGGAGCGCGATACCAGCCTGACGGGCCGTGCCATGCGCACCGGGGAGGTCAGTGTGTGCTGCGATCTCACGCGCAGCGAGCCTCCGCTGGTCGGCCGCGAGGCCTTGTACGCGAACGGCATCCGCTCGGTGGTGGCGTTGCCCTTCATGGTCGACGGCGTGCCGGTCGGCGCGCTCACCCTCACTTCCCGGGACACAGGGGTGATGCGCGACGATGAACTGCTGCTGCTGCAGGACATCGCGGCCTCGCTGTCGTTCGCGCTACGCTCACAGCAGAGCGCCGACGCCGCCGAGTATCTAGCCCACTACGATCCGCTCACCGGTTTGGCCAAGCGCGCCTTGTTCTGCCGGCGCCTCGACGATATGTTGCGCACGCGCCTCGATCCTGCGCAAACGCCGACGGTGACCGTGTTCGACATCGATCATTTGAACAATTTCAACGATAGCTTCGGCCGGCATTTCGGCGATCTGCTGCTCCAGCAGGTGGCCGAACGGTTGCGGCAGCAGGCGGGCGGCGACGAGCGGGTGGGGGACTTGGGCGGCGGCACGTTCGCACTGGCCGCGCCGGGCATCGACGGCGCCGACCTCGGCATCGCCTCGCTGCTCGACAAGACCGTATTCGCACACTCCTTCCTGATCGAAGGCCGCAGTGTTCGCGTTTCGTGCCACTCGGGGGTGGCGCGCTACCGCACCGACGGCGAGGACGGCAGCAGCCTGGTGCAAAAGGCCGAAGCGGCGCTCAAGCATGCAAAGGAGACCGGCGAGCAATACCTTCACTACAAGCTGGAGATGCGCAGCGAAATTGCCGAGCGGATGATGCTCGAGCACCGGTTGCGCGAGGCGATCGACGAGCAGCAATTCGAGATCTACTACCAGCCGCAGGTCAATATCGTCAGCGGCCATATCGAATCGCTCGAGGCGCTGCTGCGTTGGAACGACCCCGAGCACGGCCTGGTGCTCCCGGCGAGCTTTCTGCCCGCGCTGGAGTCCTCCGGACTGATCATTCCGGTCGGAAAATGGGTGGTGCAACGCGCGCTGCAGGACTGCGACCGGTGGCGGCGGGTGGGGTTGCGCCCGGTGCGCGTCGCGGTCAACGTCTCGGCGGTGCAGTTTCGCGGGCGGGACTTCATCGATTTCGTGCTCGATCTCGTCAAGGATTGGCCGCGCGATCCGCGCGGTTTCGGCATCGACCTGGAAATCACGGAGACCGCGCTGCTGCAGGATATCGACGGCGCCGGCCGGCAGTTGCGCGAGCTGCGCGCCGCCGGGATTCGGGTCGCGTTGGACGATTTCGGCACGGGATATTCATCCCTCGGTCTGTTGTCCAAACTGCCCGTCGATCTGCTCAAGATCGACCGCAGCTTCGTCAAGGGGCTGCCCGACGACCATACCAGCATGACGCTCACGCGCACCATCATCGGACTGGCATCGGCATTCGGGCTGCTGACCGTGGCCGAAGGCGTCGAGACGGCCGAGCAATTCAAGCTGCTGCGATTGCTCAACTGCGACCAGTCGCAGGGCTATTTTCACTGCCGGCCGGCGTCGGTGCGCAAGATCGATCAGCTGCTGGCGCAGGATCAATAGTCAGGCGGGAGTCGCGGCCGTCGCGCGCGACTGCTCGAGGCCATGCCCCCGCGGACCGGTTTCGCGGCGCCACAGCAGCACTGCCGACGACAGCGCGGTGAGGCTGAGCAGAAAGAAGAACCACAGCAGGTCCGAATACCCCGCTGGATTGTGCGCGCCGGCGCCGGCTCTGTCGGCCAGCCAGCCCGCCGCGAGATTCGAGGCCGCCATGCCGAGCGCTTGAATCAGCGTGATCAGCCCGAGCGCCGTGCCAAGGCGCCGCGGCGCGACGATCAGCGTCGTGGCCGGCCAGATCACCGCCGGCACCAGCGAGAAGCTGACCCCCATCATGACGGTCGAGACCCAGAGGTTCAGGTTCGTCAGCCCGAGTATCACGAAGGTCAGCGGCAGGAGCAGCGTGCCGAACACCAGCATCAGCGCGCGGTGGCCGAGCCGGTCGGCGATCAAACCGAAGAACGGCGTGGCGAAGATGGCCGCGAAGAACACCCAGCTATTGGCAACGCCCGCTTGGGCGAGGCTCAAGCCCTTGGCGTGCTGGAAGTACTCGATGGCGTAGGTCGTGCGAAAGGGGAAGAACACCGCGGCGTAGAGCACGTGCAGCCCGAGGATGTACCAATAGGACATGTCGAATTTCAGAAGGTGCCGCCAATCGACGCGCTCAGGCAAGGCATCGGCCGGCCGTGCTCCCGGGCGGTGCCGGCGGTCGAGCCAGTAGTAAATCACCGCCGCCGCGAGGCCCGCCGCCGTGATGCCCGTGCCCAGCCACAGGGGAGGCTGCCAGCCGCGCTCGTAGAGCGGCTGCGCCCATGCCGTCGAGGTATCCACCGCATAGGAGCCGACCCGGGCGAGACTCAGGTACAGCGCCGTCGCGAGCGCGATTCCACTGCGCGAGAACCACTGCGCGAGCCCCGCGACCAGCGCGATGAAGATGGCACCTTCGCTGACGCCGAAGATGAAGCGGCCGGCCACCATGAGTTCGTAGGGACTGCCGACCGCGGTGAGCGCCGCGCCGACGACTCCGATGATGGCCGACCAGAGCACGATTCGCGCGGCTCCATAGCGGTCGATCAACACCCCGTTGATGAGCGCGAGGGCCACATTGGGAATGCTGATCACGCCGTTCAGCATCCCAAGCTGCGATTGACCGAAGCCGCGCTGACGCTGCAACAGATCGGCGATCGGGCCGATCACGTCGTCCTCGTAGTAGCTGCTGGACACGGCGATGGCCGCGAGCAGCAGTACCCACCAGCGCAAGGGTGATTGGCCGCTGCCGCGGTTCGAGTCGGCTCCGGCCGCGGCTTGAGTCACCGGAAGCGGGCGCCTTGCCGCGCGAGCTCCGCCTGCACCGCGCCGATGTTCAATTGATCGAAGGGTTCGCCGCGCTGCAGCGACACCGCCGCCGCCACCCCCGCGCCTTGTCCGCTCACGGCGCAGCACATCATATTGCGCGCCGACGCATGCGATATTTTGTCGCCGCCGATGCAGCGACCGGCAACCAGCAGATTGCCGACCCCCTTGGGCACCAGGGCGCGGTAGGGCACATGCCAGTAGCGGCCCGTGGTGGGCAGGATCAGGACGCCGAAGCCGTCGATGAACTCGGGAAAGATGCCGATGGCATCGTCGAATCGAGCCTGTTCGCGCACATCGGTGCCCGTCAAATTGTAAAGTGCGTCGATCTTGCGGGTGTCGCGGATGCCCAAGGTCATGCCGAAGTTGCGCAATTTTGCGCCTTCGCAGCCCGGCATGAAGCCGCGCAGGGCTTCCAGCGCGTAGATGGCTTCGCGCCGTCCGCGCATCTCGCCGACGGTGAGGTCGTTGGGATCGGTGCCGTCGATTTCGGGCACGTGGACCAGGTTCAGGTAGGTCAGGTCGCCCTGATCCGTGACCGTGCCCCAGGTGCCGGCGATGGTTTTCAGACTCGGCGGAATGATGCCGGCGGCAAGCGCCTTTTGGAACGGCTTACGGAGAAACGGCGAAAAAAGCTGATCTTCCTTGCCCGTGGTCTCGTAGTCCCACTCGCCGTTGCCCGACCAATCGGCATAGGTCTGCGGGTCGGCCTTCACCGCGTCGATGAATTCCCGCTTGTTGACACCGCTCATGGAGAACATGACGGACACGGCCATCATCTCGTTCTTGGGCGATTTGTGATACGGCGCGCCGGCGCGGGCCGCGATGTCCGCGTCCCCGGTGGCATCGATCACACGCTTGGCGAGGATGGCTTCGCGGCCGGCCTTGCTTTCGCTGATGACGCCCTGAATCGCGCCGTTCTCCATGATGGGCGCCACGCCCAGGCGGTGCAGCAGCGGTGTCACACCGGCCTCCTGGACCAAGGTGTCGGCCACCCATTTGAACATCTCGGCATCGAGGGCGTGACTCAAGGATTGCGGTTCGGGCATGGCCGCGCCCATGGCCTTGGCACGCTCCTCGAATTCGATGCCGATTCCTTCGCAATCAACGGTTTGCTCGTGGCGGTACCAGGCGAATCCCTCGACCCCCACTTGCGTGATGTTGCCGCCGAAGCAGCCGTTGCGGTCGATCAAGGCGGTACGC
>JBARBX010000628.1:0-4762 GCA_049793535.1 Steroidobacteraceae bacterium
GATGTAAACCTGGCCGGCCAGGCGAGCGCCTGAGCGATCGGGGTGCGCATGTCGGGCGCGCCTAGCTGAGCCAGCATCGAGCCGTCCGCGTACTCGACCAGGGAATGCACGACGCTCTGGGGATGAACGATGACGTCCACCCGAGTCTCCGGCAAGCCGAACAACAGGGTTGCCTCGATGACCTCAAGTCCCTTGTTCATCAGGGTGGCGGAATCGACCGAGATCTTTCGGCCCATCTTCCACTTCGGATGGGCGCAGGCTTCATCCGGCGTGACGTGCTCGAGGCTGCCGAGCTCGGCGCAGCGAAACGGGCCGCCCGAGGCGGTCAAAATCACTCGAACCACCCCGTGCGCGACATTGCCGGGGAGATAGCCCGCCGGCATGCATTGAAAAATCGCATTGTGCTCAGAGTCGATGGGAATGATTTCGGCGCCCGCGCGGCGCACCTCGTCCATCAGCAGCGGGCCGGCCATGACCAGCGCTTCTTTGTTGGCTAGCAGTACGCGTTTGGAGGCCCGCACGGCCGCCAGGGTCGACGGCAGGCCGGCGGCGCCCACGATCGCCGCCATCACGATATCGACGTTGGCGCCGGCAACGGCATCGGCGAACGCTTCGGCGCCGCATTCGACGCGCGTTGGCGAGCCGCAGTCGGAGAGCGCAGCGCGCGCTTGCGCCGCCGCCGCCGGGTCTACGAGCACCACCAGGTCCGGAGCGAAAACGCGCGCCTGCTCGACGATGACCTGCCAGCTACCGTGGGCGCCCAGCACCGCGACCCGGAACCACTCCGGATGCAGGGCCACCACCTCGAGCGTGCTGCGCCCAACGCTCCCGGTGGAGCCCAGGATGGCGAGGCCCCGCGGCGCGCTCATGCGACTGCACCGGAACCGAAAAGGCCCAGCGCGTACAAGGGAGCGGCGGCGGTCACGCTGTCGATGCGATCCAGCAGTCCGCCGTGTCCCGGAAGCAATGTTCCGCTGTCCTTGAGACCCGCGGCGCGCTTGAACAGGCTCTCGGTCAAATCGCCGACAATGGAGAAAATCCCGACCCCGCAGCCGAAAGCCAACGCTTCGAGCGGCGGCAGCCCCAATCGCGCGGCGCCGACCCAGGCCACCAGTGCCACCATCGACAGACCGCCGAGCGCGCCCTCCAAGGTCTTGCCCGGACTGACCCGCGGCGCCAATTTCCGCCGTCCCCAACGGCGTCCCGCGAAATACGCGCCGATGTCGGCCGAAATCACCAGCAGTACCAACCACAACACGATTTGCGGACCATGCGCGAAGCCTCGGGTGGTGACCAACAGCCTGCCAAGGGCGATGAAGGCCGGAGTCAACACCAGCGGGCCGCAGAGCAGGGTCAGCACGCGAGCGTGGCGGGACGGCGCCACGATGATCCACGAGAGCGCGATGCACCACCAGACGCAGGCCAGCGTCAGCAGCAGCAGCAAGTGCGCAGGCTGGGCGCTCCATTTCCAGGCGAGCAGCAGCAGCAGCGCCATGCCCGCCGTGTAGGCCGCGCGCGCGCCGGCGTGGATCGGCGCACCGAAACCGCTCCATTCCCAGGCACCGATGGTGAATACCGCGCCGAATGCCACGACCCCCCAGGCCGGCGGCAGCAGGTAGAGTCCCGCGAGCAGGACGCAGGCCAGCACGGTCGCGGTGAGAATTCGGGTCCTAAGCATCCGCTGCCTCAAGCATCCGCTTGTGCCGCAAGTTGTCCCGATGTCCTGCCGAAGCGGCGCTCGCGCTGCCTGTAGAACTCGAAAGCGGCATCCAGGTGCACCGCCGAAAATTCCGGCCACAGCTCATCGCAAAAATACAATTCGGTGTACGCGAGGTTCCACAGCAGGAAGTTGCTGATGCGCCGCTCGCCGCCGGTGCGGATGAGAAGATCGGGATCGGGAATCCCGGCGAGCGCGAGACGCTCCGCAACTTGGAGCTCGCCGATGCCGGCCGCCGCCAGCGTGCCGGCCACCGCATCCAGCGCGAGCGAGCGGCAGGCCTGGGCGATGTCCCAGCGGCCGCCGTAGGCCACGGCGACGATCAGCCGCAGTCCGGAATTTCCCGACGTGAGATCCTCCGCGTTGCGCATGCGGCGCTCCAGCTCGGCGCCCAACAATTCGCGGTCGCCGATGAACGACAGGCGCACTTGATTGCGGTGCAAGTCCGCCACTTCGCGCTCCAGCGCGTCGAGAAACAAATTCATGAGCATGCCGACCTCGTCGGCGGGCCGGCGCCAATTTTCACTGCTGAATGCGAACAGGGTCAGATAGTGCACCTTGCGCTTGGCGCATTCCTCCACGACCCGGCGCACGACTTTGACGCTGGCGCGGTGCCCGGCGGGCCGCGGCATGCCCCGCGACCGGGCCCATCGGCCGTTGCCGTCCATGATGATCGCTACATGCTCGGGCGAATCGGCCATCTTCACACCTGCATCAGCTCCTTTTCCTTCTCCGCCATGGCGTGATCGATCTCCGCGACATGCTTGTCGGTGAGCTTCTGGACGTCATCCTGCGCCCGCCGGTCCTCGTCCTGCGCGATCAGCTTTTCCTTGAGCATTTCCTTCAATTCGTTCATGACCTCGCGGCGCACGCCGCGCACGGCGACGCGCGCGTTCTCCGCCTCGGACTTCACCACCTTGATGATGTCGCGGCGGCGCTCCTCGGTGAGCGCCGGCATGTTGATGCGAATGAGCTGCCCGGCGGTGTTCGGAGTCAGCCCGAGATCGGATTTGTAGATCGCCTTTTCGATGATCGGCACCATCGCCTTCTCCCAGGGGCTCACCGTCAGCGTGCGCGCATCCTCGGTCGCGATGTTGGCCACTTGATTCAAGGGCATTTCCGCGCCGTAGTAGTCGACCTTGATGTGCTCGATCAGGCTGGTGTGCGCACGCCCGGTCCGCAGCTTCTTCAATTGATCTTTGAATGCGGTCACGCATTTCTGCATGCGTTGCGTTGCATCTTTCTTCAGGTCCTCGAGCATGGCTCCCCCTAGCCTTCCGCGGTTACGACGGTGCCGACGTCTTCGCCCTGCACGATGCGCATCAGATCGCCGGCGTTGAACAGATTAAACACCTGCAGCGGTAGATTGTTCTCACGGCACATGACGATGGCGGTCGCGTCCATCACGTTCAGCCGGTCGTTGAGTACCTGGTCGAATGTGAGCCGCGCATAGCGCTTGGCGCCGGGATTCTGCACCGGATCGGAATCATAGATGCCGTTGACCTTGGTCGCCTTGAGCAGAATCTCCGCGTTGATCTCGATGGCGCGCAAGGAGGCGGCCGTGTCGGTGGTGAAGAAGGGATTCCCCGTACCGGCGCCGAAAATCACCACTCGGCCCTTCTCCAGGTGCCGCACCGCGCGCCGCCTGATGTAGTCCTCGCACACTTCGTTGATGCGCAACGCCGACATGACCCGTGCATAGGTCCCCAGACTCTCGAGGGCATCCTGCAGCGCGAGCGCATTGATGACGGTGGCGAGCATGCCCATGTGATCGGCCGTGACCCGGTCCATGCCGGCGCGCGCCAGCCCGGCGCCGCGGAAAATATTGCCGCCGCCCAGGACGATGGCGACCTGGACCCCCATCTGCGTCAGTTCACGGATCTCACCGGCGATGCGCTTGAGGATGACGGGATCGATGCCGTAGTCCTCGCCGCCGAGCAGAGCCTCGCCGGACAATTTGACCAAAATTCTACGATAACGAGCGGTGGCGTTTGTGTCAGTCATGATCTCGTTCCGTACCCTACTATAAAAGACCCCGCGGGCGCGGGGTCTTTGAGTTCAAGCGGTTGAGGCTCAGTGTTTTTTTGGGCCGTCCTTGCCGTTGTCATCCTCGTTGGCCTTTGGCTTCTCCTGCGCCTTCACCTGGGCCATCACTTCGCCGACGAAGTCATCCTGCTTCTTTTCGATGCCCTCGCCGACCGCGTAGCGCACAAATTGCCCGATTTCGGCGCCCGCCTTCTTGAGCAGCTTCTCGACGGTGGTGTCCGGGTCCTTGACGAAGGGCTGACCCACCAAGGTGATTTCCGCCAGGTACTTGCGCAGCCGGCCCTCGACCATCTTGGCGATGATCTCCGGCGGCTTCTTCTCGCCCCTGGTCTGCTCGGCCAGAATCTCCCGCTCCTTCTCCAGCACCGCGGCCGGGACGCCGCTCGCATCGATATACGCCGGATTCGCGGCCGCAACGTGCATGGCCAGGTCGCGCGCCAAGGCCTCATCGCCGCCCTTCAATGCGACCAGCGCACCGATCCGCCCGCCATGAATATAGGTCCCGAGAGCGCCCGGTGCCGTCACGCGCACGAAGCGGCGCACCGAGATGTTTTCGCCGATTTTCGCGATCAGTGCGCGGCGCTGCTCGTCGAGCGTGGACGCGCCGCTGGCGAGCGCCACCAATGCGTTGACATCGGCCGGCGCCTTCTCCAGCGCCGCCCGGGCAACAGCCCGGGCAAAGCCCGAGAATTCCTCGCCGCGCGCCACGAAATCGGTTTCGCAGTTCACTTCGACCATGACGGCCGTGCTGCCGGCGCGCTCCACGACCACGGTCCCCTCCGCGCCGCCACGCGCCGCTTTCTTGTCGGCCTTGGCCAACCCGGTCTTGCGCATCAGCTCCGCGGCCGCGTCCAAGTCGCCCTGGGTTTCGACCAGCGCCTTCTTGCACTCCATCATTCCCGCGCCGGTGCGCTCGCGGAGCTGCTTAACTGTCTCTGCCGTGATGTTCATGGTGTAGAACGCCCTTGAGTGGCGGTATCCTCAGTGTTTGTCAACGAT